>JBNLDB010000045.1:0-10024 GCA_050304115.1 Sulfurovum sp.
CAATTAATATTTCATTATGCACCATATTTGTTATATGTTCTATATTATATAATTATTGTACATGTTGAACAATTATGTTTGAATAAATATATTTGTTGTCCATTGAATGCATTATATATTATTTATTTGTTTCTATACTACACAAATTTTACCCTAAATAGTGTTGAGATGTACAATATATCTGAATTCTACTGCCATTTAGCTGACAATATATTCCGCAGGAAAACCTACCGGTATCGGATTGTGAAGTTTTACAAACATTTGACCATCCTCTACCCTGCATAATTCATAAGGCACATAGAGAAATCTTGCAGCGACCTTCTTCTCTATCTGGCTTTTTTCTTCTAAATGCAATCGTATACTACTTGGGACCTCTTGAACAAAATTTTCAGGTATGAGTGTATCGACTGCCAGTACCATGACATCTACTCCACCCTCTTCAATACGTTTCTTTAGAGTTTCTTCCAATAATGCATAGCTCTCAGTAGTATCTTGTACGTCATTTTCAAAAAGTTCGACCTTACCCGCGTCATTTAGTAACATCAGGAAAGGTTGAAAGTGCTTTGTTTTTTCAAGCAACCCCTGGGCACGGTAGACTGCTTGCTCTAAGAGTGTAAATGCTTTTTCATCTTCTAACGTAGACATAGCATTCCTGATACTAGGATACGCATCCGCTAAAAGTCTCCTGCAGCAGCATTTTCCATCATGGTATACATACCTGTTCTTACTTCATTTGCAAGTTCATAAAGGTCTGGTGATAACGTATGACCCCCACTGATCATCAGTTCCATACTCATCGTATAGATATAGATCTCTCCGTTTGGCTCTTCAACAAAACCGATTCTACATGGCATAAAACCAATGAACTCTGGAGAGTGTCCTAAAAACTTATCTGCAATGTAAGGAGAACAGTAGGAACGGATATGGGTAAGAAGCCCACCATCTTTAAATAGTTTCCCGTGTCTAGGCATCGTTTTACTGTCCACCAAAGCCATACCATACTCACCGGCAGTTTCATCCATGATCTCTAAAGCATTCTCGAATGCTTCTTGTTTGGTCATTCCTTCGGGTATCACCATTTTGACTTTACGGATCATCCCTTTGGCAGGATCTCCTGTTGTGAGTACTTTATCGAACATTGCCATATACTCTGGTAATGCCTGAGGATCAAGTTTACTTACCTGTCCGATCCTTGTACCGAGATCAAACTTTACAAATACGAAAATAAAGCCAATAATAACGACTGCACCTACAAATGTAAACAAACCTTTAATAAATTTCATAATTGTCCTTTAGTATGAATAAGTACTTATTATAATAGATAGGGATAAAAACAAGATTAAAGTTGTTCTATACCCTTAGCTTACAACTTGTAGCACTTCTTCAGGATAGATACCCAACTCTTTTACCTCTTCCATAATAAGTTCACTCACTTTCAATTTGGATTCTATCACTACATCTGCAAGTTTAGACTTGATATGAAGTTCCAAAGGACGTTTCCCAGGATATTTATCGACCAGACACATTAATTCTTCAACGATCTTTGCATCAGGCATGAGATTCACGGAAAGAATCAGAGGGGGCTGCACAGGCTCTTCTACATGTTTGACCTCTTTTTCGATTTTTACTTTCGTCTTCTTCGCATCTTTTATACTTGAGATCTTCAAGATATTCATACGTGTAAAGTCACCATCTTTGGTGATCTTCACTTTAAAAGCAATCGGTTTGCTCAGATCAAAATCCTCTTCCAGTTCTTTAAGACGCTTCTCAAAGAGCATAAGTTCGATGTTACCGTGCAGATCCATAATATTGGCGATACCGAACTTGTTCCCTTTTTTACTTATCTTCTCTGTGATCTCTTCAATTTTACCGATGAACATTGCCTCTGAGCCATCCGCCAGATCATCTATCTCCGAACTGAGTGTATAGTTGATCTCATCGAGTGTTTCACGATACTTATCTAATGGGTGACCCGAAACATAGAAACCTAGCGACTCTTTTTCCATCTCCAGAATTTCCATGGGTTCAAATTCACCCATGTGGGAAAGCTCGAGCGTGACCGCTGTCATCTCTTCACCTTCACCAAAAAGAGAGCCTACTGCCTGTTTTTTCGCATCTCCAGCTTTTTTTGCAGCCTCAATGATCTCTTCGATCTGTGAAAGCATCGCTTTACGGCTGTATCCAAAACTGTCCAGTGCCCCTGCCTTGATCAGTGATTCAATGACTTTTTTATTGACTTTACTCGAGTCAATACGTGACACAAAGTCAGAAAAGTCTTTGAACTCCCCATTTTCACGTGCTTTAAGCATACTCTTGATGGCGATATCTCCTGCACCTTTAATGGCACCCATACCGAACATAACGACCTCATCACCATCAACCTTACGTGCTTCAAATACAAGTCCGGATTTATTGATATCCGGTGGAAGGAGTTGAATACCCATGCGTTTGAGTTCATCTACGTATTTCACCACTTTGTCCGTATTGTTCTTTTCCAGTGTCAGGATAGCCGCCATGAACTCTGTAGGATAATAGTGCTTTAAGTAAGAGGTATAGAATGTGATCATTGCATACGCGGCAGAGTGAGATTTGTTGAAACCGTACCCTGCGAACTTTACAATAAGATCGAAAAGATCTGCTGCTTTTTCTCTGTCAAAACCTTTCTGGGCAGCGCCGTCAGCAAACTGTCCTTTGAGTTTATCCATCTCTTCTTTGATCTTCTTACCCATCGCCCTACGAACAAGGTCCGCACCGCCAAGGCTGAACCCACCGATGGTCTGCACAATCTGCATAACCTGCTCTTGGTATACGATCACCCCATAGGTTGGTTTAAGAATAGGCTCAAGTTCAGGGAAAGAATAGGTGATCTCTGCCCGTCCGTGCTTACGCTCGACAAAGTCATCCAGCATCCCTGATTCCATTGGCCCGGGACGGTAAAGTGCAAGCATCGCAATTACATCCTCAAACCCATTTGGTTTCAGTTTTTTAGCCAAATCCTGCATACCCGCTGATTCTATCTGGAAGAGTCCCAGTGTTTCACCTGTACTGATATAGTCATACACCTCTTTGTCTTCAATATTCTCTTCAACAAAGTTAATACGCTTGCCATGTCTCTTTTCTACAAGCTTCAGTGCCTCTTCTATGACCGTAAGCGTTTTCAGTCCCAAAAAGTCAAACTTGATGAGATCCACATCTTCTACGTATTTTCCACTGTATTGCGTTGCAAGCGTATCGAGCCCCGTAGGTTTGAATAAAGGTGTTTTCTGCCAAAGCGGTTCATTGGAGATAACCACACCCGCAGCATGTGTCCCTGCATTACGGTTAAGCCCTTCAAGTGCCAACGCATACTCCCAGGTACGTTTTGCCTGTGGATCACTCTCTAGCAGTTCTTTGATCTTAGGTTCTTTTTCGTATGAGTTTTTCAGATCTATACCGAGTTCATCAGGAATGAGTTTCGCCATGGCATCTGCTTTGGCATAAGGCATATCAAGTACACGTGCCACATCACGGATGACACCTTTTGCTAAAAGTTTACCAAAGGTAATGATCTGAGCCACGTTAACTCGGCCGTATTTTTCCACCACATAATCAAGTATCTCCTGACGGCGCGCCTGGCAAAAGTCCATATCGATATCCGGCATAGAGACACGTTCCGGGTTCAAAAAACGCTCAAAAAGCAGCCCATATGGCATCGGATCGATATCTGTGATCTTCAGTGAATAGGCAACAAGAGAACCCGCTGCAGAACCACGTCCTGGTCCTACGGGGATACCCATCTGTTTTGCAGCATCTACAAAGTCCCATACGATCAGCATATAACCAGGGAATTTCATATTATTGATAATGTCTATCTCAACTTGTAGTCTCTCCCTATACTCTTGGTGTTTCTCTTCAGGAACGATCTCTAAACGTCTCTCAAGTCCTCTACGTGACTCCTCTATAAAAAGCACTTTATCATTCTCTAAAGAGTACTCTTTGTCTGGTTCAGGAAGCACTAGATCAATGGCTGCTGCACGCTCCCTGGCAAATTTAAAGTTAGGCGGTGTAGGGTCACCTAGTTTGATCTCCAAATTACATTTATCCGCTATCTCCTGGGTATGTTCAATAGCTTCAGGGATATCTGCAAAAAGTTCTGCCATCTGTTCCGGGGATTTCACATAGAACTCATGGACAGAATGACGCAGACGGTTAGGATCATCATAGAGTTTGTTCATTGCAATACACATGAACGCTTCATGTGCATCTGCATCTTTTTGTTCTGTGTAGTGTGTATCATTGGTCGCTACGATCTTAATGCCCGTCTCTTGGGAGAGTTGTATGATCTGCTTATCAATACGATGCTGATCACCGATGCCGTGACGCATCAGTTCCAGATAGAAATCATCACCGAAGACCTCTTTATATTTTAAGGCCACTTTTTTTGCCTCTTCATACCCTTTGGCACCGAACTTCACATTTCTCTCTGAGAGGTTCATATGCCAGTTGACTTCTCCTTGTAGACAGGCAGAAGAGCAGATAAGCCCTTCACTGTTCTCTTTAAGAAGATCCCAGTTGATACGTGGGTAGTAGTAAAACCCGTCGATATAGGCACGTGAACTCAGGTACATCAGGTTCTTGTAACCCACTTCATTTTTAGCATACAAACAGAGGTGGAAACGCTGACGTATGGATTTATCTCCTAGCTCTTTTTGGTTATGTACATACGCTTCCATTCCAATGATCGGCTTGATCCCCTCTTTGCGCATCGTATTGTAAAAATCGATGGTACCGAACATATTGCCATGGTCCGTCATGGCCACCGAGGTCATCCCCTGCTCTTTGATCTTTTTGGCAAGTGCTTTGATCTTATTGGCACCATCAAGCAGCGAGTATTCTGTGTGAAGATGTAAATGGGTAAATTGCGGTTTGGCTTTTGGTTCTTCTGACATATATAACCTTTAGAAATATTGAGCCTAATATAACAAAGTTTAGGTAAAAACAGATTGAAAAACAAAGACTATTTTTCTTATACGAATTCGTCTACACCCATACTGTATGAATTTAAAATTATAAATTAAACTAATAATAAAGATAATTCTTGGTTTAAGAATAGTTTACTATAATTCAAAATTATTTATATAAAAATCTTACATTATAAAGGGGAGTTATATGAAAAACTTCATCAAGTTTGTTACTCTCATACTGCTAACCAGTATGCCGCTACGTGCAGATATACATACCGATCTGCAAACTCTGTTAAGCCAGACCAATACACTCAATAGTACGTTGGAAAACCTTACTTTCAACCAGGAGGGTTCATGTGCACAATTGAGAACATTGAACCACTCTATTCAAGAGAATACATTAACGATAAAGAACATCACAGACACTATGTCTACTTTCTCAGTCACTGATACTGACCTGGATGTACTGGATGGCCTATCCTCGTTGAGTAAGAATATGAGCGTTGAATCCGTTCGTTTATCGATGGAGTTAAATACGATCACTGATATGGCTGAACTTTTTGAATACAGTGCTGGAATTAATGCTATATTGCAACTTTCTCAAGATATTGGAGCAATGGCTGACCGTATCTTGGAAATGGCGGATCGTATTTTGATCATGTCTGACAATATCGGGCTTATGGCAGACAGAATCATCACGACACAAATGATTCAAAATCAAAACATCGCTTTGACCCAAAGTTCTATTTTACTCACACAGCAGAATATGGTGCTTTTGAGCGATTCACTCTCTACAATTTCCTATAACCTGACTTTAGGACAAATCATTAATAATACAGATTTTCTCTCCTCTGAGATGAACCAAACCACCCTTACCAGTTCCAATATGCAAACTGAACTTGCCTCGATCCAGTCACAAACCGTGAACCTGCTAAATACCATGACAACCCTTTTGGATCTCATGGTAACGAACAGTGCGAAGGTGAGTCACTATATCAATGCCGATACACTGACCATGCTGGGTGACCTCACAGGCATACACAAAGCTCTAAGTATCTCATTGGAAAACTATGCCTATACGATCCAACAGCTTGCACCTTTGACCGATACCGTTATTCTTTCAGATGCAACAGCCACAATGCTTCAACTCACAAAAGATATAGGTGTCATGTCTGACCGCATCATGCAAATGACCGATAAGATCTACATTATGGCAGACAATATAGGGCTGATGTCGGATAATATCGTGACGACACAAAACATTCAGATGACAAATGTTGCACTAACAGAATCATCACTTTTAACATCACAGTCCATTATGATCACTGTGATCAAGAACTTTGGACTATAAGGAGTAAAGATGAATCATATTATTAAATTTTTTGTAGCACTTGCATTCTCAGCGTCATTGCTTCAGGCAGACCTCAAAACAGACTTGGCTAACATTAACACTTCTATGCTAGAGCTCAACAGCAGTATCTCTACTACAGAACTGACTTCAAATACGATGTGCGCATCCTTGATCTCACTGAACAAACAAGCAAAAGAGATTGTCAATGCAATCGTTCTTGTCAATGAGAGTTTTTCTACACCGATCACACTGGATAATGAGACGCTATCGCTCACAGAGAATCTCTTTATCACTGCAGCATCACTCTCTAGCCAATCAGCCCTTTTATCAGAGAGGATTACGCTACTTCAACCCAATACGGATGCCTTCATACTTTCTGATGCGATAAGTGCTATGCTGCAGCTTTCAAGTGACATCGGAGAAATGGCTGACAGGATCGGAGAAATGGCAGATAATATCTTGATCATGTCAGACAATATCGGCTTGATGGCGGATCGAATCTTGGAGACACAGGTCATCCAGAGTGAGAACCTGGCAGTAACCCAGAACACACTCCTGCAGACACAGACCAATACACTTGCACTCGTATCGGTCATCGAAACTGCCAGTTATGATCTCTCTTTGAACACACTGATCACTGAGGGAAATATGTTGATAGCAAGGATGCAATTGGTTGCCCTCCATCCATGGAACATGGCCAGTGCGTTGGAAGATGTACAGACAGATGTCCATAATTACTTGGTTCAGGTAGAGCAGTTTAAGGCATTGATCGATACAGATATGGCTCAAAACACCCTCTATATCAACTCGAATGCATTGAACAAGTTGGTTGATCTTTCCATCATCATGAACTCTATAGGAATAGTGATGGATGGCTATGGGACTGCTATTCAGGCGGCACAATTCATGACAGGTCAAACGACACTGCTTGACGCAATGAACAGTATGCTAATTCTCTCTTCAGATATTGGCAAGCTTTCCAACAACATTTTGGAAATGGCCGACCAGATCCTTCTGACGGCAGATAATATAAGTTTGGCAGCGGATCAGATCCTTCTCACACAAGAGTTGCAAAGTATCAATATCGCTGCAACACAAACTTCTGTACTCAGTGCCCAGCAGTTGGCTCTCAGTATTATTGCTGCCAATAATTAAAAAAGCATTGAAGTTTAGATAGAAGCAGCTTGCAGCTGCTTCACCGGAGTGTTTTAAGAACACTCACTTTAGCAATAGTCTAAAAGCATACCCTCTTTGACCACCTGCATACTCTCTTTGCCGACAAGACGTTCTACAATAGCAAGCCCGAAACAAACAGCTGTTCCCGGACCTTTGGAAGTCATGACATTCCCGTCCGTCACCACTTTCATATCATCTCTATATCCTGGATGATCTATATCATCTTTGGCACCGGGGTAACAGGTATACGCATTCCCTAAAACACCAGCTTTTTTCAGTGCGAAAGGGGCAGCACACATCGCTCCTACCACTTTTGTCTCTTTGAACTCTTTCAAGAGCTCTATGACCCTTGCATTTTCAGCCAAAGCATGTGTACCACCCCAACCGCCCGGAAGCACCATCATATCAAAATCATCAGATATGACATTTTTGATGGAAGTATCCGCCTGTAGTGTGATACCATTTGCTCCCAAGACCAAGTCACCTTGGAACTCATCTTCCAAATATGCTACACGTACCTCTATACCCCCGCGACGCATCACATCTATAAGAGCGACTGCTTCCAATTCTTCAAAACCTTTTGCTATAGGTAATAATACACTTGCCATAGTTTATCCTTTTCTTAGCGCTATACTATTCTAAAAAAACGCTGTAATAACACGATTATAACCACTTACCTATTAGTAAACCATAATATCAAAACAGATACGATACGCTAACTATTATTACATATAGTTTCACATTAATATAATTATTACTATATAATATTATATTCATAAAAATTATAATTAATCTTTCATTTTAAGATATTTATAACATTATAATTGATAGCATTTATAAATAATTTATAAAAAAGGTTACACATATGAAAAAAATCATCGTCACAGCAGTAGCATTCACAGCATTACTAACAAACGTACAAGCAGACTTTAGCTTTTCAGAGATGTTCGAAGATATGAAACAGGCGGCACTCACACTTACTAAAGATTCTCAAGAGACAACAGTGAAAACTTCTGCTGAGTCTAAAACAAGCGAAGATTCTGCATCTAAGCACAGCTAAGTATCCATGTTGCAAAGAATAGTCATTGACTTCCCCTATAAGAAGGTATCTACTTTCTTATAGCTTCTTTGAAACTCAATGCCTTTTGGCATATACTACCCTCAATCTTTCTCTCTATTTTCTATAAAGCCATTTAACAACCTACGATACATGGAACATCGAACTCTATACTGCATAGGTCCTATCCCTATATTATAGTACAACTATAGGATATATGACTATCTTACATTCGATAATAATTAATGGTTTGTAAAAAGTATTGATAAGAATAAAAGTGAATACGTCTACCATCCAAAGGAAAGACCTTTGGACAATGTTCACGTGAAAAAGAAGTTTTTCAGAGTAAAACTTGAAAAGTAACTATTTGGCTTTCTCCAAATATTTACCCTCAACCGTATCTACTTTGATCATTTCACCTTCAAGCACATGGAAAGGTACTTGTACAACAGCACCACTTTCCAGTGTTGCCGGTTTTTTCCCACCTTGTGAATCACCTTTGAAGTTAGGCGGTGTTTCCACTATTTTAAGTACAACGGTTTGCGGTATTTCAACAGAGATCGCTTGGCCTCCATGAAACAGTACTTCCGCTTCCATACCATCTATCATAAAATCAAATGTCTCTTTCCCTACTTGTTCATGCGTAAGCCCGATCTGCTCAAATGTTGTTGTATCCATAAACTGTAAAAACTCACCGTCATCATAAAGATATTGCATTGTTTTTTGTTCAAGTTCAGGTACATCAAATTTATCCCCTGCATGTACTGTCTTCTCGATCGTTTTACCTGTAGCAAGATTTTTGATCTTCATACGTACGAAGGCTGCACCCTTACCTGGTTTAACATGCTGAAAGTCTGTAACCTTATATGGATTTCCTGTAATTTCTAGTCTGGTGCCTTTTTTAATATCACCCATTCCAACTGTAGCCATTGTAGCTCCTTAAAAATAATGGGTGATTATAGCAAATGCTTGGTAAAAAATTGTAGTGGCACCCTGAATAGGTGCCAAAAGAAGATCACTTGGTGATAGAAATATTACTATGTTCCTCAGAATGCTCCAAAGTTTCAAAATCCATCGCATTTGCATTATCCATCAGCACAGGAATAAAAAGAAGTGAAACAAATACCGCTGCAACCGTACCTGAAATCAGTGAAACCCCAAGTCCGCCGAACACCGGATCCCCTGCAAGCAATGCAGAGCCCAAAATAATCGCAACCGCGGTCAAAGCAATAGGTTTTGCCCTGGTTGCCGCTGCGATCGCGATAGCTCTGCGTTTTTTAATACCCTCTATCTCCATCAGAGCCTTTGCAAAATCTATAAGAAGCAGTGAATTTCTCGAACTGATCCCTATCAAAGCGATGAAACCGATCAGGGAGGTCGCCGTCAGAAAAAAGGTTTCAGATGTGAACCAGTTTGCCACCCAATGCCCTACGATCACCCCAATTAGTGATAGGAAGGAACCCAAAAGGACCATACCGCTGATGACAAAACTCTTAT
>JBNLDB010000046.1:0-9816 GCA_050304115.1 Sulfurovum sp.
CTGATCACCTTGTCGATCCCGCTAAAGGCTCCTCCAGCGATAAAGAGTATGTTCTTGGTGTCCACCTCGACAAACTTTTGGTCAGGGTGCTTTCTGCCTCCTTTTGGAGGTACGTTGACCACGGTTCCCTCAAGGAGTTTCAGCAGGGCCTGCTGCACCCCTTCTCCGGAAACGTCGCGGGTAATGGACGGATTGTCGCTCTTCCTGGCGATCTTGTCTATCTCATCGATATACACGATACCGCGCTGCGCCAGTTCAATATCGAAATTGGCAGCAGCAAGTAGACGTGAAAGAATACTCTCTACATCTTCTCCTACATATCCTGCTTCGGTCAATGCGGTCGCATCTGCCACGGCAAAAGGAACATTCATGGTCCGTGCAAGCGATTTTGCCAGGAGTGTTTTACCGCTTCCTGTCGGACCAAGAAGCATGATATTACTTTTTTCCAGTTCCACATTGTTATACACGGGGTTTTCTATACGTTTGTAGTGGTTATAGAGTGCTACTGCCAGTACCTTCTTCGCTTCTTCCTGTCCCACGATATATTTATCTAAATAAGAGACGATCTTTTCAGGTTTTGGCAGTTCTTCATGCATATTTTTCTGCTGCTCGGAACGGACCTCTTTTTGCAGGATCGTTGAACATGTGGTCACACATTCATTACAGATATTGGTCTTCTCTGACGAGAACATCTTTTTGACTTCACTCTGTGGTCTACCACAGAACGAACAGGTTTTTTCTTCTTTACTCATTAGACATCCTTTCTAGTGATGGTTTCAAGTATCGTGTCGGCTAGTCCGAATTTAATGGCTTCCTCCGCTTCAAAATAGTTGTCACGATCACTCTCTTTTTCAATGGTCTTCACCTGTTTACCTGTCGCTTGAGAAAGGATCTTATAGAGTCTCTTTTTAAGGTTGAGGATATGTTTGGCCTGGATCTCTATGTCACTGGCTTGACCGGATGTGCCTCCAAGAGGCTGATGGATCATCACTTCTGCATTAGGCATAATATAGCGATGTCCTTTTTCACCACAGGTAAAGAGTACGGCTGCCATGGAGGCTACCATTCCCATGGCATAGGTATGAACAGGCGCAGATATTAGCTGCATCGTGTCCAAAATAGCCAGTCCCGCCATCACTGAACCGCCAGGAGAGCTAATATACATATGGATTGGCTCTTCTGAATCTTCAGCTTCAAGATAAAGTAATTGAGATACGATGACACCCATCATATGGTCATCCACAGGTTCCGTGATCATAAGCACACGGTCACCCATCAGTTTTGAAAAGAGATCAAAGTAACGTTCTCCTCTGGGAGAGCGGTCTTTTACGGTTGGTATATATGGCATAAGGTTTCCTTTTAGATAAATTCTTTTGTAAATGCTTCAAGTGACATTTCGATAAGTTCAAGATTATGTCTCTCGATGAACTTTTTTTCTTTTTTGCTTAAAGGTTTGTCATTGATGACATACCCGCCTTCAAGCCCCATAGTAAGTTCATGCGCGACCATTCTGTCTGTATCACGGTCAAAAGCAGTTCCCAAAAAGAGATATTTCTTGGCTTTTCGGTAGGTTTTAAGGACAGAAGGGACAGCATATCCACCCATCGCTTCTGTAAGCCAGTCGACATAGTCTGCATCTGATATGACAAAACTCGGTTCTGGCAATGTGGTCCCCATAGGCTTGAAGAGTATTTTTTTGGCATCATCCAATGCTTCTTCGTCTACCTGAAAATATTTTTGGTTCTCTATATCCCATTCATAGATCTCATAGCGGTAATCATTGTCCAAGATACGTGCTTTTCCTACAATAAGGGTATGGGGTTCATAGGCAAGCAACTCTTGGATCTTACTGTCACGGTTGGTATCAATGATATAGCGAGGCGTCATATCAAGGATAGATTTTTGTAATGGCGTAGGCTCAAAATCTTTCGTATAGATATGGTTGGTGAGCTGAACGATATAATCCACACCACGGCGCTGTTCAAGGTGCATTGCAGCACGAGAGTATTCAAACATCAAACGCTCGCTCATAGGTCTTCCATTGTTCATCATCAGGATCATGGAGTCTGAATCATAAGGCATCTGTTCACCTTCTTTGGTGGTTGTATCTTTAAAGATACCCAAACCAAAATAGGGTACGGTGGTTTGATTGCGCAGTTCTTTTTTTATGGTATCAATGGTTGTGTCTGTTGGTATTGTTGTCATTAGTGGCATCCTTTTCCTGTATAGCATGTTTGTGCTGCTACAATTTTTCTATAGAGTGTTTCATGATTAAATGGTTCATGCAGATCTGTGGGATAGTCATCGTGAAAAAGAGCACCGTCTTTGGATATAAGCATGATACTTTTGGTCAGTTCACCTTGAAGGGGATCACCCACCAGTCTCAATCCGTACCAATCAGCGAATTCTCCCTCAGTATCCATGAGGAAATCCACACCCTCAAGATGAGGATTTTGGTGCTTCGCATTGGCAACAATGAGGGACACATTCACTTCATGCTCACTCTCTTTTGGGATCATTGCCTCTATCTCCTTCAGTTCAGAGATGAGAGAATCATCTATAAAAGGAGCAGAAATAAGTAATTGTGTTTTACCATTATGTCCGGCTATGGTATGGGATTTTCCACTCTCATCTGTCAACGTGACCTGTTCGGATGCGTAACCGATATCAAGCGGGGTATCTTCAAGACGCATGGTGGATGTGTTTAAATGTACTTGCAAGTGAAGCTCCTAATAGAAAATTTTTAATGGCCATATCTACCTGTGTGATAAATGGCGGTATTTTGTATGTTTGTATATTGGCGACCTGTAGAGCATCAACAATGTTCTTGCAGTAGTAGTCCACCAATAAATACTTACACTCCTGAATAGCATCTAATATGACATAATGTTCAGCTTTGTGATGTATGTCAGCACAGGTATTTTTATTGCAATTACACTGGATTTGTGATTGCTCATATCCTTCTTCATGGTTGCTATTTAGAGGGTTTTCTAAAACATGAAGCAGTGAAAAAATTACATTCTTGCTTCTTACATTTATAGTATAGATAGCAAACTTAGGTGCCGTCATTGGATTCTTGTGATAGAACCCCATGGTACTGTTTAGCGGTATGGCAATTTTTGTCATGCTTCGACCTTTCATCAGAAGATATTAGAACTATTTAGAGTCTATTTTGCAAATAGTATTCCACGTAAGTCGGTGTAAAAAAGAGCATTATGGGAGCAAAAATATCCATGTCACCCAAAAATCGACAAAATTGTCATTGTTGGTGTAGGTTCATATATCTACAGTGGCGGAAAATACTAGAACACTATTTGCAATTGTTGCTGTGAAATGATTGTAGCTACATGATGCGAGATCATTTGAATTCCTAAAAACTACTATAATATAAAGGAGCTAAAATGAGCTGTAGTTCAAGTAATCCTGCTGAAATGGCAATGCCACAGGATATTCAAGATAAGATACATAACCACCCATGTTATTCAGAAGGTGCACACCATCATTATGCACGTATCCATGTTGCAGTAGCACCTGCATGTAATATACAATGTAATTATTGTAACCGTAAGTATGACTGTTCCAATGAGAGTCGTCCAGGTGTGACAAGTGAACGTTTAACTCCGGAAGAATCAGCAAAAAAAGTGATGTATGTCGGCGGTGAAGTACAACGTTTGAGTGTACTCGGTATTGCGGGTCCTGGTGATGCCCTTGCAAATCCAAAGAAAACATTCGAGACCTTTGATCTGGTACGTCAAAAAGCACCTGATCTCAAGCTGTGTCTTTCAACCAACGGATTGGAACTTCCAACCTTTGTCGATGAAATGGTAAAGTATGATATAGACCATGTGACCGTGACCATCAACAGTGTGGATACCACAGGTAAAATAGGTTCACAGATCTATCCATGGATCTTCTATAACAATAAGAGATATTATGGAGAAGAAGCTGCAAGGATACTTTTGGATCGTCAGCTTGAAGGTATGAAAAAATGTGTTGAAAATGGTATTTTGATCAAAGCCAACTCGGTATTGATCCCTGGTATCAATGACAAACATTTACCTGAAGTGGCAAAGAAACTTAAAGAGATCGGTGTTTTCTTACATAATATTATGCCTATCCTTTCTGAACCGGAATTTGGTACAAAATTTGCGTTGGACGGTGTACCGTCTGCGACGGACCAACAACAAATGGAAGTTCAGGAAGCCTGCGGAATGGATATGAAATTGATGCAGCACTGTCGTCAGTGTCGTGCGGATGCAGTAGGGCTTATCGGTGAAGACCGTGGTGCTGAGTTTACTAAAGATACGTTTAGCAATATGACCTTTGATGCACTTGAGGACCATTACAATATCGATGCACGTCAAGAGAGCCAGGCAAAGATCGAAGAGTTCAGATTTTTCCTTGATAAAGCCAATGAACGTGTGGTGAAAGAAAAAGCAGAGCTAAGTTCTGACGGTCAGACCATTTTGGTTGCAGTAACGACTGCAGGTGAGGGGATGATCAACCAACACTTTGGTTCAGTCAAAGAATTCCTCATTTATGAAGCAGGTGACAGGGGAATACGATTCATTCATCACCGTAAGCTTGACTATGAATATTGTGCAGGACCTGACGGCGTAAATCCGATCGATCAGATCCTTGAGAAGCTCAAAGATTGTAATTTGATCCTCACAGCGAAGATCGGGGAGTGCCCACAAAATGATCTAAAAGCTGCGGGACTTATCGCTGACCAAAGTTATGCCTATGAACCGATCGAGGCTTCTGTGCTTAAAGCGACACGTAAGTATTACAACCTCCCTGAAGAGTTAGAAGCAGAAGTGAACTAAAGGTTAACATGATGGCATTGATCAATGATACGACACTAAGAGATGGCGAACAGGCACCGTATGTTGCATTTAATACACAAGAGAAGATAGCGATTGCACAAGGCTTAGTCGCCTGTGGTGCGGATGAACTTGAGATCGGTATACCTGCTATGGGTACAAATGAACAAGATGATATCAAAAGGCTTCTCTCTTTAGGATTGGATGCGCAGATGATGACATGGAATCGTGCTACGATGCATGATCTTGAAGCCTCACTTGCCTGTGGTGTCAAAGCAGTGGATCTCTCGATCCCTGTTTCAGATATATTGATCGATGTGAAGTTTCATGGACAAAGAGATAAGATGCTTAGACAACTTGAAGAGGTTGTGACTGAGGCGAAAAAAGAGGGCCTTTATGTATGTATCGGAGCAGAAGACTCTTCCCGTGCTTCACAGGAGTTTCTCACTGAAGTCATGACACTCGGTGCCGAGCTCAAAGCAGATCGTTTCCGATACTGTGATACAGTCGGTATCCTGACTCCTACAAGAACATTTGAGGCGATAAACTACTTGAGCAACCTGGACCTGCTGCCTATTGAGATGCATACGCATAACGATTTCGGATTGGCCAATGCCAATGCACTAAGCGGTCTGGATGCAGGTGCCATCTCTGTCAACACAACCGTTGTTGGTTTAGGTGAGCGTGCCGGTAATGCTTCTTTTGAGCAGATATCCATGGCGCTTAAACATCTCTATAAACAAGAACGTCCTATGAATGCTGTAGATATACGTTCATTGATCGATACTGTAACACATGCAGCAGGATTAACCGTTGCATCCAACGCACCTATCGTAGGAGCACATATTTTTTCTCATGAGAGCGGTGTGCATGCGAACGGCATGATGAAAAATTCACATGCGTATGAACCTTTTGATGCACAAGAGGTAGGGGGACTTAGAGCATTTCCTATAGGAAAACACTCTGGTACTGCTACGATCATGTATCATCTTGAGGCACTGGGTATCCATGCGGATAAAGCATCTTTAAAAGAGATGTTACCCGATATACGAGAGATCGTGACCTCAAGAAAAAGGGTATTGGATGACCAGGAACTGGTGACCCTGTATAGGAAATTTGCATGTTTATAGGATGGTTGAAGTTTGCTGATGTGAGTGAGGTGGTTGAGATCGCCAATGATGTCGGTTGGTTGGTAGATGGGTATCATGTTAAATTGATGATGATGCACTCTCCACATTTGTGTTATGGTGCGTATGAGAATGGAAAACTTGTAGGTGCAGTGATGGCAATTGAGTTTGAACAGAGTGCACAGATGAAGTATTTCATGGTCAGATCAGAGTATCAAAAACAAGGAATTGGAAGGCGTCTTTTAGAAACCCTACTGGATGTCCTTAAGAGAGATTACCGCAAGATCTTTCTGCACACACATCCTGGTCTCGTTCCCTTCTTTGAGACCTATGGGTTTGAAAAACAGATGGATATTGGCCGATTTGTCAATGTCGGCAAAGTTCCTCCTTTCAATTTTACCAATGCGCATGCCAAAGAACTGGACAGCAGCAATTTTGACACCATTATTACAAAGGTCGATCATGAAACATTCAATGAAAACAGATTGGACTTTCTCTTTGATGAGATGGACCGTCACTCTTCACTGAAATTTGCACTTCCAAATGGGTTTCAGCACTCTTCTGTGATCAATGCACGTCATGTCTATCTTGGTCCATGGCAAGTGAGAGCAGGCCATGAAGATGAAGCCGAAAAGATGATGAAAGGTGTCCTCTATTTTAGAGGATTAAAAAAAGTGGTCGCCGATGTACCCTTAGATGTGGACCATGTGGTTGACCTTTATGAGCGTTTTCATTTTCAAAACAAACAGCGTTTTGTCCATATGAGCTATGGCGGCAGTGATGTTCGTTTTGAAAATATTTACGCATTTTCACTTTAATAGTAAGAAAGGATAAGTGATGTGTTTAACAGAATTGAAAATTGGACAATTGGCAATGATCGATACGGTAAATGTACAAGGAGCTTTGAAAGACCGTTTCCAAAGTATAGGTATATCTGAACATGAAATGATCACTATTAAGCATTTCGGCTGGTTCAAAAGTACTGTTCAAGTCCTCACCAATAGTTCATTGATCGGATTACGTAAAGAAGAAGCGGATTGCATTGAAGTGCATCAGGTAGCATAAAATACAAATTTATTAAAAAGGAAATAGAATGTCAGAAGAAACAAAAGCATTAAAAAAAGAGTTGGCAAAACGTAAACGTATGGCAGTAGAGATCGCCTCGGAGATCCATGATATCGTAGAAGATACTTTATGGGTGGATTATGTCAAAATGCCGGAATTGAGTGAAAAACTGAGTCTTGCAGTAGAAGAGGTCAATAAATTTAAAGCAGAGAATGGTTTATAGGTCTTACTGACAAGGTAGATATGATGAAAACCAGGGAAGAGGTTTTAAAGATGCAAATTTGTGAGTGCGGCGAAAAAGATGTTGCACAGGCAATTGAGATCTTTCAAAACACATCACTTCCCTATAAAAAAGCAAAGAAGCTTGTAACAGAGTGCAATAAAACATGCTGTCGTGTGGCACTGATGAAACTTTTTGATATGCAGCAGTTTGGAAAATATGATTATGATGAGATCGCACTGCTGATCGAAAAACGTTTAGAACGTATAAGACGACTGGCAGAGGGAGATTAGGGTGGGTGTACAATCTTGGGATCAACTGAAAGCATGGCTACTGGAACATCAGGCTATCGATGCCTCCATAGATGCACCTCAAATGATCAAACGACTGGATCTGAGCGGCCGCTCTTTAAAAACACTGCCTGAATCCTTTGGACTCCTTAGTGGGCTGACTGCTTTAAACCTTTCTAACAATCAGTTAGATTCCTTACCGGACTCTTTTCATACCTTGAAACTGTTAAGTAATCTCAATATACGAAGAAACCGTTTTACATCCTTGCCGGATCTATTGGCAGCGTTACCTTTACGTTCACTCAATGCAAACGGGAACCAGATCGATCACGTCACTGTATTGTCCCAATGTAAGGAGCTGCGTGTGTTGGATCTCAGCGTGAACAGCATTGCTTCTATGGATATAGCCATCGATAAAGATAATGAGTTGCGTGTGGTGAACCTTTCATCGAATTATCTCAAGGAGTTGCACAGTTTTTTTACTGACTTTCGTCATGTAGAACGTCTCGACCTCTCAGGGAATTTGATCACTGCTATTCCAAGCAGTGTCAAATATATGCATGCCCTGACAGAACTTAAAATTTCAGATAATAGTATTGAAAAGATAGATGATGCGATGTTCTCTCTTGCACTGGAGAGTATAGATCTCTCTTCCAACCAGATCACTGATCTAAAGCTGAAGGGATTGGTGGATCTAGAGAACATCGTATTGGATTTTAATCCTATAGAACAGTTGAGTGTCTCCGATGATTTTGCACCTTACTTGGCATCATTTTCATGTGATGGGTGCGGGTTGAAAGCATTTGTGCCGTTACACTCCACGGCACTTAAAACACTCTGCTACTCATCCAATGAGATCACAAGTGTGCCTGAAAATATTGCGCAGTACGAAGAGTTGACCGAGCTGGATCTGGATGGCAATGCTATTGTGGATTTGCCAGATAGTATGGGAAATCTCACACAGTTGAAAACCCTTTTTATTGAGGGAAATCCTCTGAGTGATCAGGCAAGAAAAGTGATCGATATTCTGCAGCCTGAAATTTGCGATATTCATATGAAGCGTGGTATCACGATCGAAAAGGCCAAGGCTGAGGACTTAAGAGAGATGGCAGAACTGTTAAGTATCTTGTTTGCCATTGAACAGGATTTTACGTTCGATTATGATAAACAACTTGCCGGTATCACAAAACTCTACCATCATAAGGGTAAGGATCTTTTGGTTGCCAAACATGAAGGCAGTGTGGTCGGGATGGTTACGATGCAAAGACTTATCTCGAGTGCCGAGGGAGACTATGTCGGGCAGATAGAAGATCTGGTCGTCAAAGAGAACTATCGTAAGATGGGAGTTGGAAGCCGTCTCATCAACAAAATGCGTGCACTGGCACAAGAGCATGGATATAAGCGTATTCAACTTGCTGCAGATATCGATAATGAAAATGCACTGCGGTTTTACTCAAGACGCGGATTCCATCAAACACATTTAAAGGTGTATCACTACAACGCCTAGACCAGTATGTCTCTTCTTGGTCTATGAGGTGAATGTCAGTGAACCTTTGATCTGGCTACAACATTACTGTTGCTATCTCTCTAAATTCCATTTATCCTTCCTTTTTAGATGATATTCCAGGCGTGAAATTGTAGGGATTTAAGAGAATCAGCATGCATGCAACTATTATTCTTACAAAAATGTACATTTTTTGTCATTGTTACATTGTTGGTACGATTATTTAAAGATTTGTAGGAAAAAAGTCGAGAACACATAATGCATCTGTTCTGTTGAAGTACAACTCAAAAACTTATAACAGAAGGAGAAAAAATGTCTGAACTTCGTCAAATAGCTTTCTACGGAAAAGGTGGGATTGGTAAATCTACTACATCTCAAAACACATTGGCTTCAATGGCTCATTACTTTGATCAAAATATTATGATCGTCGGGTGTGACCCAAAAGCAGATTCTACGCGTCTTATTCTTCATGAAAAAGCGCAAAACACAATTCTGCAACTAGCAGCTGAGATGGGTACTGTTGAGGACCTTGAACTCGAAGATGCTTGTAAACCAGGTGCAGGTATGTTTTCACCGGAAGCTCCAGGTGGTTGGATCAACTGTACTGAGTCAGGTGGACCAGAGCCAGGTGTTGGTTGTGCAGGTCGTGGGGTCATTACTGCGATTAACTTTCTTGAAGAAGAGGGTGCATATGAAGAAGAAGGTCTTAACTTCGTATCTTATGACGTACTTGGTGACGTTGTATGTGGTGGTTTTGCAATGCCGATCCGTGAAGGTAAAGCACAAG
>JBNLDB010000047.1:0-9798 GCA_050304115.1 Sulfurovum sp.
GATATTCTGATTGAGTTCTGCATCATAGATCTCAAGTCTATCGGTACCTAAAAGCGTTCCCTGATCCAGTAAAGGCTCAGAGTCTATGGTGATGGATTCATAGTCACAAAAGTGAAAATTGTGCTCAAGTACATACTTGAAATCTCCTTCTGCTGCCGTAGAGAGATTTATTTCAAAATCAAATCCGTGCTTATGCGGAATATAACGTTTTTCCATCTTTGCAGGTACTTTCTGCGGGAAATACAAGCCACCATCTCTGGTGAAGAGCACACTCTTTTTATCTACTAACAGATCAAAGGGCTGATTGGCAAAATCACCGAATTCATGAAAATTGCAATGCTTGAAATTGTCCAAACAAAAATGCTCATTAGAGATATGATCGATAAAAGAGTTTTTAAGATACCAGTCATAAATGATCTCATTACGCATACTGTCGTCGATCTCTACAGCGGCATGGTGGATCGTATCGATCCCCTCCTCTGCCATAGGAACTTCCTCTTGAAGTGTCTCTTCGAACAAACGCTGATGATAGGCCTCTTTACGGCGGGTTAACGTATTTTGCCAGTTAAAGCAGGCTTCCCTGCTGTCAAATTCTACCAACTGACCCCCATGTGCACTGTCAAACCGGAAAATATGTTTTGGGGTCACGGCTTTTACCTTGTCATAGCCGTCGAGTTCATTTTGATCCGTGACCAAGGCACTTTTTTTCTTATACCGTACATTCTCTGCCTCGATAATATAGTGATAAGCATTGTCTCTGAGGTTCGGCAGATAGAGCCCGCCAAATACCCCATGCCATAAAGCATCATTCGTCTGTGCTTTATAGAGCGCTGTATCAAAGGCAGACTTTTTGACCTCTTCACGCACTTTTGCAAGCTCCATCATACGCTTATGGATACGGTTGCTCTCTTCATACTTCACAAGAAAATTCTTCCAGATACCGCCTTTAAGGAACTTCACCCCCTCTTTTTCATAACGCTCATGGCCCATCTCCTCTTTAAAGGCTTCAAGTTTCAGTGTATCCTCCGCACGTAGGCTCCACTCACCCATCTCATAATAAGAGACATTCGGCAGATAAGCAATACCCCGTGTACCTTCCTCTTCATAATAGGTCCCATAATGCATCGTCTCGATCTCATCATCGGCTAACACAGCCTGTACAAATTTTTCAAGCCACCCTTTTTCATAGACCCATTCATAGGTGCCAGGCCACATGCCGAACTTCTCTGCATCATCAAAGATGATCGCTGCAGCGTTCTCCTCCCTTTTGTAGGATTTGATCGCTTTGATAGCTGAATCCACATTTAAAAAAGGAATCGCATAACGCAGCTTCTTGCTGATAGGAAACAGACCGATCTCATGGCCTCCCTCTTCACTCATATAATATCCATCCAGGATATTCTCATCAAAACCGGCACACTGAAAATGGTAATCATCCATCACAGTGTATTGGATACCTGCACGCTTCAGGTCAGGGATAAGAGAAGATTCCCAGACACGTTCTGTAAGCCAAAGCCCCTTGGGTGTCTGTTTAAAATCAGATGCAATGGAGTCACTGAGCATCTCGATCTGTGTCACACGGTCTTGGGAAGGTATCACACTCAAGATCGGTTCATAATACCCTGCAGAGAAAAACTCTATACTCCCATTCTCGGCCAATGTCTTTATCTGTTTATAGAGCTTAGGGTGGAAGGCTTCTATCTGTTCCATCAGCCATCCGCTGCAGTGGACAGCAAAACGAAACTCCGGATATTTACTCATCACTTCAAAAAACGGGCCATAGCAGACCGCCACACCGTGTTTGATCACCCATTCGAAATTATCGACGGGCTGATGCATGTGGATCCCAAAAAGCAGTTTTGTTTTATTTGCCATCTTTTTTCCCTTCTTTATGTGATATCTTATTCCTACAGATATGCATTATACGAACCAGTTGTGGACATAGGTTTCATCCAGATCGATAAAGAGTGCACCATACCCTGGCATCGTCTGTATGATCTCACTCCCCTTGAGGATCTCAAAACGTAGATGCACCGTACTGTACTCTTTAAAATGTGCTTTTGAAATGGAAAGCTCTATACGCTCATCGACAGCAAAACGTATGCCATCTTTTTCATAAGGTGTATCCAGAGAAAAATTGAAATTAAAATGTTCTCCGGTCTCTTCTACGATGACCTCAAGTTTCATATGTGACATTTTCAAAGAGGCGACATCCCCTTCCAAGGCCAGATATATCTTTTGGTCATCATGACCGTAGTAGATCATATCTATAGGACCGCGTACCCGGTCCATGGTAGAGTAGAGCTTGCTCTCATCCACTCTACCAGAACCGATCCATTCAAAAAAAGTACTCTGTTTGCCATCAATGGACGGTGAAATGTGCGCGTGCGGTTTGACGAGAAAAGAGACCGTACTTTTTTGTGAAATGATCGGCATAAAGAGATCTGAAGGCGGCTGCATATGCATCAGGCGGTAGATAGAGATAAGATGCTCCCTGAAGAGTTTATCAAACTCCAACCCGAACTCTGTGACATGATCGTCACCATACCACCAGAACCAGTCACTGCACTCCGAAGCCAGGAAGTGGAACTGTACTTTCTCTTTCACCTCATCAGAGATCTCTCCCTTATGATTCTCCACATCACGCCGTGTCTGATAGATCATTTCCCAGGCACGATTCTTTTCACTGTGTCCCGACCAGGTATCAAAGTTGCCGTGTATCCAGCTTCCCGGCGCGAGTTTCTCCAGTTTTCCCGGGTCTGATAAGCGTGAAACCTCATCCATGGTGACCGTTCTGCACCATGACGTTTGCATAAATTTCCCATAGAGTGCCGTAAAAAAATCATAGGCATTGTTTTCAAAGAATTCCCAGGCATTTTCACCATCCAAAATGACAAACACTGTAGCACTCTTTTGTGCATGTCTCAGTGGTTCTACGGCATGCATAAAATGCTCACTGGCATCATGCCCGGATTTAAAACGGTAGTTGAATCCTATCAGGTCACTGAGCCCATGGTCACGAAACCCTATGGTCAAATCATTATAGACATAGGGTTTATAGAGGTTCGCACGTGCATCTTCTCCAAGCGATCTGAACAAGATCGCTTCATCCGTGGCTATCCAGGAGATCCCGCGTTCTTTGTAAATGGCGACACTCTCTTCATCTACGGCACCTTCTGCCGGCCAAAATCCTGTGGGTGCAGCACCAAAGGTCTTTTTATAGAGGGCGATAGAGCGTTCCACCTGCTCTATGGCATCTTCTCTGAGTGACATCGGGTTATCCGGCAGCGTGGTATGTACATTGGCACGCTTTGCATTCTCCATATCCAGCAGCAGCGGCAATATAGGATGGTTATAGGGTGTAGTCGAAAGCGAGATCACTCCCTCTTCTTGCAACTGTGCATAAAAAGGAAGAATGGTCGCTACAAAGTCGCACAGTTCCTGAAGCAAGTGTGCTTTGTCTGATTGTGTAAAACCTTTGCCTTTTTGAAACAATGTTTTTACCAGTTGATTTTCCTGACGCAGATAATTACCGCACCAAGCGAGCATAAAAAGCATCTCAAAATCAATAAGCTCTGCATCACTGAGTTCTTCCTTATGATAAAGCAGACTCAAATACTCTATAGGTCTGATCATCGTCTCATACTGTGTTGATTTACACGTTTTAATGAGCCACTCTCTTTCGTCATCTGTTAAGGTGGAGGGTTCCGTTTCCCATAAAGAGAGAAAATAATCATTTTTCAGAGGATCACTGTAGAGATTGAGCTGTTCTATCAGTGGCGGGGTGATATTGAAAGTTGCCTTGAGACCCTTGTATAGGCTTAAGAGCCATGGCATCTCATAATAGTCTTTTATCGCATGGAGAAAGACCCACGGCATACTCATTACACCATCACTGTCTCTGTAATCAGGTTGGTGCATATGCCAGAAAAAACAGAGATTCAGTGATGATTTCATAGTTATTCCTTAGACCATTGTTCAATTTTAGCAGAGTATTCAGCCAAGATCGCTTCACCTTTTTCATCATTTTCAGCCTGGATATACAAGTTAAGATGATCCCTATACTGATCGGGGATCATCAGTATCCAATCATTTTTATCTAACCATATCTTGACACCATCGAGTGTAGAAGATTCTTTTCCTTTAGCATCTGCAAGGAACATACGCATCATCTTTCCTTTCAGTGCCTGTCGACATTCAATCTTCGTTGTTTTATAATAAAAACTCGGTAATGAGGCCATCATTTCAGAAAGTTTTACCCCATGATGCAATATCATTTCAAGTATCCTCAAAGTTGCAAACATTGAATCCCGATGCGTCGCAAACTCGGTAAATGCAAAATTGCCTTCACCCGTAGCCACAAGATCATACATTTTGAGCTTTTCTGCTTTAAAGTTTGCGTATTGCCCCCGTTCTATTTCAAGATTTTCAAAATAGACGATATCGGCTGCCCATGTTGGTAAGAAAACGCGTTTTTTAGTTCCCGCTTCTTTCGCTTCCATATTTAAGAGTAAAAGAACCACATATAAAGCGTCTTGTTTACCAAGAACAACACCTTTATCACTTACAATATCCAAACGTTGACCATAAGGGTGAAGAATAAATCCTGCATTAAGCTTCAGTGCATTAATGACATCATGCATATCTTCCTTTGTTTGTTTAACTAAAGCATTGACATTGGCAAGACGATGTACATCCCTATGTGCATTAAACATTATATTCTCTATGCCAAGATCATTTAAAATATCCGGGAAAACATCTGAAGCCATTCCATGCATCATATCCACTGCAACACGACAATCTGAACATTTAAATATATGTGGGTTAACTAATTGTATCATTCCCTCTTTATACACTCTATATTCTTTTTCATGACTGGACTCACGAATCTCGCCGATCAGCGAATAGTCTACACGTCGGAAAGTTTCTTTGAAAAACGCTTTTTCTATTTTTTTAGACACTTCATTATTGATCCGTAGTGCTTCACAGTCAAAGAAAGTCAATACCGTACTGGTCGGATCATCAGATTTTTGACGAAAATGGATACCTGCAATGAACTGCTCATGTGAAGATAAATTACAACGTAAAACAGCAGAAGGAATATCACGGTAGTCGATCACGTTTATGCCTGCAGAAAGAAGTCCTCCCAGAAAAGCACGTTTGAGCATACGTGAACTTTTATGATAATCCCTGGAGACAAGTACAGTTGAGCCCACAGGAAGCTGTGCACCAAAAGCTTCGGCAAGTTTCGTCGCCATTTCACAAGAGAGTTCGACATTGGACTTTCCAAACACCGTTCCATTGACAAAAATAGAATTTTTGTATTTATTGCCAAGGATCAAACTGTGGTTAACGATAGAAGCATCTTCAATTTTTTTATCCGGCCAGATGGTAACATCCTGTTCGATCTTTGTTAACTGACCGATCTCGCATCCCTCTGCCAGGATCATTCCCGCATTTGCTGTGACATTTTTGCCGATCACATTATCATTGCAGATCACACAACCATCCAGCTTTACTTTAGCATGGATCTCAACATCATTCCAGATCACAGAGTTTCTTATCTTGCTCTCTTTTCCTATGGTGACATTGTCACCGATCACCACATTATTGAGCTTTACATCCTTTTTAAGTGTCACATTCTTTCCCAATACCACTGTACCGACAATTTCAATACTTTTATCTAAACTGTACCTCTCCTCACTGTAGAGCACACCGTCAGGAAATCGTGTTTTTTCCCCATCCAAGTTAAACTTGACCTTGCCGGTTAAAATATCATCATAGACATCCCGGTAACTCTCTGGATTTCCTACATCACGCCAATACCCTTCGGAATACCCTGCCATCAGATCGATCCCTTTGCGCATCAGTTTAGGGAAAAGGTCCTTGCTGAAATCATAATTCTCATTTTTTGGGATATACTTCAGGATCTCGGGTTCTATGATATAGATACCCGTATTGATCGTGTCACTGAAAACCTCTCCCCAGCTCGGCTTTTCGAGAAATTTTTCGATCTTACCCTCTTCGTTGGCGATCACCACACCGAATTCCAAAGGATTATCTACAGAAGTCAATGTAATCGTCAGTTTGGAGTTTTGCCTTTCATGATAGTCAAATATCTTCTGGAAATCAAAATCTGTTACAAGGTCTCCACTGATGATAATAAAGTTCTCATTTCCAATGTACTCTTCAGCCAGTTTTACCGCGCCTGCAGTCCCATAGTCATCATCCGGTACCACATAAGTGATCTTGATACCAAACTCACTTCCGTCTCCAAAATACTCTTTAATGATCTCTGGCTTGAAGTAAAGCAGAACGATAAACTCTGTGATCCCCAGATCTTTCAGGGTCATCATTGTATGTTCCATCATGGGTTTGTTCATAATAGGTAACATCGGTTTCGGACGTGAGTTTGTAAGTGGCTGGATCCTGGTTCCAAAACCACCTGCCATGACAACAGCTTTCATTTATCCTCCTGTGGATTTTGATTTAAAGCATAACCATATGTATTAAAAAGACGAACTCATAATGTGAGTAAAGAGTTTTGACTGGCATAGACCGTAGGGACACTGGGGCATGCATCTTCAGTAAGCCAGTCATTCTGATTGACTTTATAACCGAACTGAAAACTCTCACCCGCCCTGAGTACCTTGGTGATATAATAATCACCATTTTTTTTCTGCTTCATCGGCTCCGCTTTCCATTCATTCCATTCACCTGAAACAGCTACATCCTCTACACTGAATGTCGGCGAAAATGTAAATGTTACCCAAACCTTGTTCCCGTTCTTTTTCATTGTAAGCATCTTCTATCCTTTTAGCAATAAAACCATTATATCCGAGATTTTTATCAAGATGTATAAATATATTGATTCATATTTAATCAGTATAAGATTTATTATTCTTATAATATAAGAAATATTATAAAATTAAGGTTTCATAAAGATAACAAAGCCAATGCTACAGTCTCTTCGTTTTACCCGTTTTGGACGTGGACAAAAGCCATGTATTTTCAAAGACACAAATGTAGTCCCGGTTTTGGTTATGATTGGTTGAGTTTGATCTGGAAGATATCATAGTGTGTCCGGCCCCTTGTATGATAAAGGAGCCGAACCTCTATGAAATGTAGGATTCATGATAAAGGTCAAACAAATATATTGTTTTAACCTCTATTTTGATGATTGGGACTTTACTCTAATTAATCGTCATCCTCTTCATCAGGTATACCGTCATTATCATCATCGTCATCTTCGTCGTCATCGATACCGTCATTGTCATCATCATCGTCATCGTCATCATGCAGGCCATCGTTGTCATCATCTACATCATTATTATTTGTGATACCATCACCATCTGTATCATTATCTTCGATACCATCACCATCATCATCCGTATCTTCATCATCTAAGATACCATCATTATCATCATCGTCATCATCATGATTACACAACGTATCATTATCATCATTGTCATACACATCAAGGAGACCATCACCGTCTTGATCCATTGGATCATTCTCAAGCTCAACGGAAAGCAAGCCATTTTCTACTTCAATTTCCAATATCTCATCAGAAACACCATCACCGTCACTATCAACAATGAGATCACGATCCATTGCCAGATCTACAAACCCTAGATCAACATCCCCTTCTGCTCTGAAGAGTGTACTATTACCGTCAACGGTAACAATTCCAATCGGCGTTACTACTTTAGTATCAGGATTATCTTCATTCGTGGTCATCACGATACGACAATCCGTATTCAGTGGAACATCGATCTCAAAAGGGTGTTGCTCTGTACCGTTCTGAACGGATTGTGTAGAGTAGTAGCTTCCATCTTCACAAAATACTTCTATCAGGGTACCGGGAACTGTACCGCTGACTTTTGCTGTTGGTTGTGTAAGTATTTGTTCTGTAGAGGTACTTCCTCCGCATCCCATCAAAGAGAGACCTACCAGAGTTGAGACCAACCCGCCTGTTAAAATATGTAATTTTTTCATACTTTTTCCTTTCAATTATTTGATATATTTTTAGTTGAATGTTGTACAAACCATGAAAACCACTTTAGTCGTTTTACTACATATTTGACATAACAAAACAGCCCTGAATTAAATATGATGAGTGAACAACCTATCGAACGGATAAAAGGAAGTAATGAAGTATTCATTAATGGCAACCCCGCTATCTACTTGAGACCGGAGGCTTTCCGTCCTTGCTTCGCAACAAGTTTGGCACAACAATAATATTTAATAAGTCGGATACATTATACGCAAGAAATATTAAAATTTTTCTCGAATTGGTAACAAAATGATAACATTGATAGAATGCTACTGAGCCTATCTCCATATGTAAAATAGGTATGTTTACATTTGGTTAGTGTAATGCATATAAACTTCTTCTTACATAGCAACCAAAAACATGAAAAGCCAATTTCATGTTAACTCCTCATTTAAAACTTCTCCCCCCCTTGTATTTGGTTGCTATCATAAAATAAAAAAATAACGTACAGATCCGGTAAGGTCTGACAGCATAGATTATGAAGTCCTGTTCATTCATACTTATTTCACACTTTTGTTTTATCATTCCCTTATCTTTAAATAAAGAAAGGAAAAAAATAATATGAAAAAAATTATGATAGCACTACTTTTTGTAGCAGGTTTGGCATCGGTAGCTTCAGCACATCACATGGCAGCGTATGATGATGCAGGTATCTATATTCCAGAAACATCGCCTCACTTAGATATGGTATTTTAATATCCCTTACCCCCCTTCCATTTTCGGGATTATAACCTGACCCTGAGACATGTCCTCTTCTGGACCTGTCTTCTTCATCGACTATACAACAATGACAAACTTTATTAAATCCAAACAGTGGTCCCTTCTAATATTATTCTAATATTCTTATGTTAATATATAATTTTTATTTATTATTAATTGATGAGATACTATTGCTAAAAGGAATGATAATGGGATTAACATTGATTATTGTGGGATTGGTAATTTCCTATTTTTGTTGGGTACAAAAAAGAGAGATAGATTATATTGAGAGAAATAATTATGAAAATACAATGAGTACTGAAGGTATCATTGATAAAAGAATAAAAATTCAAACCAAAATACTGAATAATGAAACATTAACACCATCCGATAAGTTGAATTGGTATGCATATAAAGTAATGTATGTTGCCATAAAATGTGGTTATTATGGTGGTTTTATATTAAGTATTATCGGTCTGGCTCTGCTTATCTCAGTGATATTTCATTTTGCTTCTTAAATAACACATTAATAAATAGATAAGTTTTGAACAAGTCCATAACATTCTTATTTACATTACGTTAGTGTAAATGATATAAACTTTCTTCATAGCAACCAAGAACATGAAATTTAGGTTTCATGATTAACTCCTCAATATTAAACTCCTCCCCTTTGGTTGCTATTTATTTACCATAAACAAAACTCCCTAGTTAAGAGCGTTTTCCTCCACTCTAAAAAAGTATGCAGTCATCTATTGATATATTTTACCATTATGCTTTAACCAGCCATCCACATGATACCCTTTGGGATCTCTATGCGTCCAGTGGATTACACCGCCTTTTGGATTCCATTCATATTCACCATTAAATTCAACCTGATCCCCATAGGAGAGATCATTAATTCTTGACGCTAGATCTATGTTATGTGAGATTAAAAGTGTCAGTCCAGAAGATAATTTAATAATAAATTTTTGATGTCTTGAACCTACATTATCATCAGGTAATAATTTTATAACCGTACCTACGCCTTCAACTTGTACATCATG
>JBNLDB010000048.1:0-9747 GCA_050304115.1 Sulfurovum sp.
TTTTAAGACAAATATTCTCTTTTTACGTACTTTTATCCATAAAATGGAAAAAAACTCTATGATTATAGCTATATTTTGGTAGATTTTTTTAATAAATAAGTAAAATTGACAATTAATAAGAATTTTTACTCTTACAAAAAAATTTTATATCCGTTACAATCTTTGCAATAAATTAGTCATGAAAGGACATATAATGTCAAAAAAGAATATTCTTATTACAGGTGGAGCAAGAGGAATTGGAGCAGCTACAGCCAGAGAACTTGCGAAGAATGGTCATCGTGTATTTATAAACTATGTCAACAGTACCCAGGTGGCAAATGAGTTGGCAACAGAGATCAACAATGCAGGTGGTGAAGCTTATACGATTCAAGCCGATGTGAGAGATGAATCTCAGATTAAAGCAATGTTTGAAGAAGTGAAGAGTCAACATGGAGGGGTGGATATTCTTGTTTCCAATGCAAATATGAATTTCACGCCAAAGCCTTTTGTCGAACAGACCTGGAGTGAATTCGCACAAAAACTCAATGATGAAATGTGTGCATCTTATCTTTGTGCCCAATATGCAACAACATCCATGATAGAAAAAAAGTTTGGCCGTCTGATCTTTATTTCCAGTACGCTCTCAGAGAGTCCATTACCTAGCTTCATTGCACATGGTTCTGCCAAAGGGGCGCTTGATTCTTTCAGCAAATATCTTGCACAAGAGTTAGGCGCACATGGGATCACTTCAAATATTGTTGCACCTGGACTGGTATTAACTGATGCAACGGCAGGTGCTCCTGATGAATTCAAAGAGTTTATTCGGTCCACTACACCGACACAGACGATCTCAAACCCGGAAGATGTTGCCAATGCAATCAGTTTCCTTGCAAGAGAAGAGAGTGCTCAGATCACTGGGACGTATCTACCTGTAAGTGGTGGGGCTTACCTCTCTTAGTGTTAACTATATATAACCAATATCAAAGGAGAACTTTTTTATGAGAATGGATTTAAGAAATCTCTTCATGAGTACTTTACTTCTCTGTACATTTTCTGCTGCGTTACTGGCAGTAGAACCCAATACAACACAGAAGAAGGCTTTGCCAAAAGTGGATGTCTTTGATGTACGTCTTACTGCAGAGCTTCCCCTCGAACTGGAATACCCTGCACGGCTTAAGAACATACAGCGTGCTACGGTTGTTGCCCGTGTGACAGGGGTACTTCAACAGAAACATTACACTGAAGGTACCTATGTTGAAAAAGGTGCACTTCTGTACAGCATTGAACCGGATATTTATCAAGCAATGGTTCATGAACATGAGGCGGACCATGCTGTTGCAAAGGCGGTTTTTATCAATGCGGAACGTGACTGGAAACGTGTAAAAGGACTTTTTAAAGACAAGGTACTGAGCAGGAAAGAGTATGATGCTGCTTTAGCCCTTTTTGAACGCTCAAAAGCAGAACTTGCATCAGCAAAAGCTAAACTGCAATCTGCTGAGATCGACTTGGGATATACAGAGGTACATGCCCCTTTTAGTGGTATTATCGGTAAGAAAGAAACCGATGTGGGCAATGTGGTCGAACCGGGTACGCCGTTGGTAAACATTACCCAGACTGATCCTGTATATGCTGAATTTTCCATCCCTGACACAGACCTTTTCAAGATCAACAAGATTCTTGGTAATGGCCGCTGGGCTGAAAATGGTGATTTGAATGTCTCTATCAGTGTCGACGGTATGAGTGCTGTGGGGACCATGAATTATATTGCTCCGGAAGTGAATGAGAAAACAGCCAGTATTGAAGCGCGTGCGGTCTTTGAGAACAGTGATAAATCTCTGATGCCTGGAGGTTTCGGACGATTGAAGATCATAGGGCTTAAACGCACCAATATTCTGATGGTACCGCAAAAAGCAGTACTGCAAAACCCTAAGGGGACCATTGTGTTCATCTTAGAGGATGGCAAAGTGGCCGTACGCCCTGTAACATTGAGTGGCACTGAAGGTGAAAACTACATCGTAGAGGGTCCGCTTAAATCTGGTGACAAGGTGATCGTCAATAATTTCTTTCACATCAAACCCGGTATGAACGTTGCTATCGATAAAACGATCAATGCCGGCGAGGAATAAGTATGCTGTCAAAGTTTTTTATTAGCCGTCCTATCTTTGCATCGGTGCTATCGATCATCGTTCTGATCTCAGGTCTGATCGCGATTAAAGGATTGCCTATTCAGGAGTACCCAAGCATTGTACCACCGCAGATCACCGTACAGGCGACCTATCCGGGTGCAGATGCAGAGACGCTCGCCAAGACTGTAGCTGCGCCGCTTGAGGAAGCGATCAACGGTGCCAAAAACATGATCTACATGACATCAACGGCATCACCAAGCGGTATTCTTAGAATGAGCGTGACTTTCGAGACAGGGACCAACCCTGCTGATGCAAACGTGGATGTCAGTAACCGTGTCCAGGTTGCTTTGAACAAACTGCCAGAAGCCGTACGTCGTCAGGGAGTCAGTATCCGTGAACGATCACCTGATATGCTACGGGTGATCGCCTTTACTTCCGAGGGACGCAAGCATGATTCTCTATGGTTGAACAACTATACGCTGATCAATGTGCTTGATGATATTAAACGTATCAGCGGGGTGGGTGACGCTTTTCTTTTTGGTAGTAAAGAGTATGCCATCCGTGTCTGGATAAAGCCTGATGAGCTCGCTGCATATGACCTGACCGTTAATGACATCATTAGTGCGATATCTTCGCAAAACGTGCAGATCGGGGCAGGACAGATCGGTGATAAACCTTCAGCGGACAAACAAGTGTTCACCTATACGGTCACAACGGAAGGACGTCTGAAAACCGCAGAGGAATTCGGCAATATCATCATCCGATCAAACCCGGACGGATCGGCACTGCATTTGAAAGATGTTGCAGGAGTAGAACTGGGTGCAGAACGTTATATGCTCAATGCTATTTACAACAAGGAACCTATGGCAGTAGCGGGGATCTTCTTAGCACCGGGGGCCAATGCTCTGGAGGTTTCTACAGCCCTGGACAAGGTACTTGAAAAAGCGGCTGAGAAGTATCCTGAAGATATGCGCCAACACACCTTATATGATACGACGAAGTTCGTTAAGGCCTCTATCGAAGAGGTACTTAAGACTTTGGCCGAAGCGATCTTTTTGGTCATCGTGATCATCTACTTCTTTCTGGGGAACTTCCGGGCGACGATCATCCCTGTACTGGCGATACCTGTTTCCATTGTCGGTGCTTTCGCAGGACTCTATATTGCAGGCTATTCGATCAATCTTCTGACGCTCTTTGCATTGATTCTGGCTATCGGTCTGGTTGTGGATGATGCCATCGTTGTGATCGAAAATGTCGAGCGTATTCTCCGTGAACGTGAAGGTATTTCGGTTAAGGAAGCGACTATTGAAGCGATGCGTGAAATCACCGGTCCGGTCATTGCCATTGTTCTGGTACTTTCGGCCGTATTTATCCCGACTGCATTAGTGGGAGGTTTTAGTGGACTGATGTACCAGCAGTTTGCGATGACGATCGTTATTTCCGTTGTTATCTCGGGTATCGTCGCCTTGACATTGACTCCAGCTCTGTGTGCAGTCTTTCTGAGGGAGGATGAAAGTGAACCGTTCTGGCTGGTTCGAAAATTCAACACTTTTTTTGAACGGATCACCCATGGTTTTACTTCAGGCGTACGTAAAGTATTGCGTTATGCCATGTTGAATGTTCTGATCTTCGGTGTGATGATCGGTGCAGCGGTCTGGACCTTGCAGAAGCTTCCAACCAGCCTTGTCCCGGGAGAGGACAAAGGGGTAATCATGGTGCTTTCCTACCTTATGCCGGGTGCTTCACTTGAGCGTACGACCGAAGTGATGCATGACGTGACCGATACGATCGCGAAACACCCAGATACAGCCGACTTTGGAGGTATGGCAGGGATCGACCTGGTTACCTTCGCCTTCAAATCGGATGCAGGTATCGGATTTACGCATCTAAAGGATTGGTCAGAGCGTCCAGGTGAACAACAGAGTGCTGACGCGATCTCCGGTGCCTTGATGGGACAGTTTTCCCAGAACAAAGAAGCTTTTGTACTGGCGGTAAACCCTCCTCCGATCCGTGGTATGAGTACTACAGGCGGCTTTGAGATGTATGTACAGGATAGAACCGGCGGTGAGATTGCGATGCTTGACGGTTATATAAAAGAGATCATTCAGAAGGCCAATGCACGGCCTGAGCTTAGTATGGTACGTTCAACGCTGCAAACGGGGGTACCACAGTATCGTCTGACGATCGACCGTGACAAGGCGAAGGCATACGGGGTGGAGATCGATGATATTTATACGACATTGGGAACGACTTTCGGTACGGGCTACGTCAACGACTTCAACCTCTATGGACGTGTCTACCATGTCAACGTCCAGGTTGACTCGAAGTTTCGTGACAATGTAGAGGATTACCGCTATATCTTTGTACGGTCCAGCGCGGGCGCCATGATACCGGTCAGTTCTCTGATCAAAGCTGAACGTGTTGTCGGTCCCAGCGTGATCCAAAGGTTTAATATGTTCACAGCCGGTCAAATTTCCGGGCAGCCATCTCCGGGGTACAGCTCCGGGGACGCGATGCGTGTCATCCAGGAGGTGGCCGAAGAAGTACTTCCTGATGGGTATACCACGGCATGGGCCGGTACAGCCTATCAGGAGCAGAAAGTCGCAGAAAAGGGTAATAATACCTTTGTCTTTGCGATACTCTTTACCTTCCTGGTACTTGCTGCGCTCTATGAGAGCTGGACGATACCGTTCTCAGTCCTGATGACCGTACCTTTTGCCCTTCTGGGTGCTGCATTGGGTGTGATGATGCGTGGACTTGAGAATGACATCTACTTCCAGGTCGGACTTGTGACACTGGTCGGACTTGCGGCGAAGAATGCCATTCTTATCGTTGAGTTTGCGCAGCAGAAACTGCGTGAAGGGATGTCGCTTTATGATGCGACCGTTGCAGGAGCACGGATCCGTTTCCGACCGATCGTAATGACCTCTTTGGCATTTATCGGCGGTACCTTGCCTTTGGCACTGAGTACCGGTGCTGGAGCCAACAGCCGTCATATCATCGGTACGACCGTTGTCAGCGGTATGGTTGTTCTGACAATTGTTGCAGTGTTCTTTATCCCGCTGTTCTACTACCTGATCATGCGGGGAAAAGCAAGATTTTCCAAGAAAGGAGTTGCGGATGAAAACTAAAATTGCCCTTTCTATAGCTGTGATGATACTATTGGAGGGCTGTTCAATGGCCCCAGAACTTGAAGTCAAGAATCCTGAACTGCCAAAAAACATGCAGACATCATCCTATAAGATGGATAAACAGTGGTGGAGGGGATTTAAGGACCCTCAATTGAATAAAATAGTCGATGATGCACTAAAACAGAGTGATGACTTCAAACTTGCTATTGCCAATGTCAATCTGGCCAAGGCATCTTTAGGATTGGCAAGTGCAGAGCGTTTCCCAGATATCACGGCAGCAGCAGATGCCTATCGTCAACGTACCAGTTCTGAGAGCCTCTCACCTTTCTCCGGTGTGACGTACAACAATTTCGGGCTCTCGTCGACTATTGGGTATGAATTTGATTTTTGGGGCAAGTTTGCCAATGCTGAAAAAGGTGCATGGTCTCGTTTAGTGGCCAGTGAAGCAGATAAAGAGACTGCACGTATCAGTCTTGTTTCCGGGGTTGCAGAACTCTATATCCAGCAGATCGCTCTGAAACAGAAAGTGACACTGCTTGAAGAGATGGTCAAAGCGTATAAAGAGAGCTATGAGTATAGAGAGCGTGAGTTCCGTCATGGACAGATCAATGAATTGGTCGTGGGACAGGCACATGCACTCTATGCCAATGCGCAAGTGACACTTGCCTCCTTTAAAAAGGCTGCAGCGTTAAATGAAAACGCCCTGGCATTGACGATCGGTTATACTCCGAAACAGTTGGTCGAAGGAGATATCCCTGTCCCACTGCAGTTACCTAAAGTACAAAAGGTACCTGCAGGGATCAGTTCAGAGTTATTGCAACGCCGTCCGGATATTCTCGCGGCTGAAGAACGATTGCGTGCTGCCAATGCAGATATCGGTGTGGCTAAAGCAAACTATTTCCCATCGATCTCATTGACCGGTACGGCAGGGTTGCAGAGTATTGAGTTGGACAGGCTGTTGTCTTCATCAGCCAAGACCTGGGGAGTCGGACCTTCGTTGAATGTGCCGCTGTTGGATTTTGGCCGTGTGAAAAGTGTAGTAGAGAGTGCTGAAGCAGAAAAAGAGATCGCCTTGATCACGTATACCAAAACAGTGAAAAGAGCATTTACAGAAGTCTACGATGCACTGGCTCAGGTCAAACATTCACAGGTGCAGATAGCGGCACAACAGCGGGAGGTGAAAGCACTTAAAAAGGTACATGTACTTTCAGAGAAACAGTTCAAAAGCGGCTATGGGATATATTTGGATCTCTTGACGGCTAAACGGGCACTGTTGAATGCACGTATAGCAATGATCGATCTGAATGCTGAATTGATCGTAAATCAGATCGTGCTTTTTAAAGCACTTGGCGGAGGTTGGAAACGGGCACAATAGTGATTCTCATACGTTTTCATCTTAGAGAAGAGGTACTCTGATAAGAGAGATCTTGAACGCCGAGTGCTTCTTTAGGGCCATCCAATCCCATTAATGTCTAATTTATATACAATTTTTTGATACTAAGCATCAAATTTCTGATTATAATTGCGCATGGAAACTTTATTATTAGCAATTTTTGCAACGATTTTCATTGCAACACTACTCAATATCATTTTCAAAAGACAAAATATTTCGCATATACTTGGCTATATTTTTACGGGTACGATCATTAGTTATCTTTTTGATTTTAACACGCTTAAAATCGATTCTTTGGATCTGGTAGGGGAGTTCGGTATCGTTTTTTTAATGTTTACCATCGGTCTGGAACTCAGTTTTGAGAAGATCAAAAAAATGAAAGAGACACTGCTCATTAATGGTGCCTTGCAACTTTTTTTAAGTGTACTCTTCTTTTTCCCTTTGGCCTTTTATGCGTTTGACTTAAATGTTACAAGTTCTATTATTATTGCGCTGGCATTCTCTTTATCTTCAACGGCTATCGTACTTCCGTACCTTAAAGAGTCTAAAGATATTTATACACCATATGGGAAAAAATCGGTCGGTATTTTGATCTTTCAAGACATATCGGTCATTCCTATTTTGCTGCTTATCACCTTTTTATCCTATGGGGCATCCGGAACAGATATCTCCATTATGGAGGTGATGCTAAAAACAGTGTTGGCACTTGTTTTTATCGTCCTGTTTATTCGTTTTGTCGGTGATAAGATCGTCGATACGATACTGAAGTTGGCTGCAAAGACACAGCTTGAAGAGATCTTTCTAGGAGCGATTTTTACCATTGTACTGGGTATGGCGGTTTTGATGCATTCTATAGGATTTACCTACTCTCTTGGTGCATTCATCGCCGGTGTTCTGATCGCTGATACCAAATATGCCATCAAGGTGGAATCGGACATCCTAAGCTATAAAGATCTACTTTTGAGTGTCTTCTTTTTCAGTGTGGGAACAAAGATCGATATCGTCTATCTCTTTTCCAATCTTCATACGGTTTTCTTCATTTTCATATTGGTCTCTCTGGTCAAAATGGGTGTGATCTATCTGATCATCAAGCGAAAATCAGATACCAATACTACGATGAAAACCGCTCTTGCCTTGGCGCAGATCGGAGGTTTTTCTTTTGTCGTATTTGATCTGGCTGCACTCAATGGTCTGATCACTCAGGATATGGCAAATTTTTTATTTTTAGTCACCTTTGTATCGATGATTGTCACCCCGTTTGTGTTGAACAACATCTATAAACTTTCATCCTATTTTGAAAAAGAGTTTTACGAATCTGATGTGATCACCCCGATCGATAAGAAAAACCACATTATTATCGTAGGGTTTGGTACACTGGGAAGAGCTGTTGCCAAAGAGCTTTATGCCAAAAATATCGATTTTATTATTATTTCAGACAATTTGCAACATGTCCTCTTGGCAAGAAGGATTAATTTTCTTGCGTATTTTGGACACTTGAACAAACGCCCCGTTATGGAGTCACTGAAGGTTGAAGAGAGTTGGGGTATTATTATTACGGTGCAGGATGAACACACCAAAGACATTATCAGTCAAGCCGTCGTAGACTACTACAGTGATGCCAACATCATCATAAAAGTCGATACCGATGAAGAGAGACAGCACTTCCAAGTGATGCGTAACATTGATTTTGTTGATTCAAATGATGAGTTATCTTCACGTCTTGTGGAGCTTTCACTCAAGCATCATAAATCATAGAGATCAAAAGGTATTATCGATACTATCTATACATTTAGCGTATGGTTTTATTAGATTACAGATAAATTATGCTAGTATCACACAAAATTTGTATGATTAGTAAAAAAGGATAATAGATGACAAGTGGAAAAGTATTATCGTTATATATGACGATGCCCGATATGATGCGATCTGGTCACCGTATGAGGGTTGAAGACATGGAGTGTGATGAAAATGGTATCATGGGAAGTAGGGATTATGAAAATGGAACTGAACGTCCGATGGTTCTTGTCTCAAAAAAGAGTTATGACATTATAGAAGAAGCAGAACTTGTTTTTGAACGAGGCCTTTTGATGGAAGATATTTATGTAGATGTTGACCTCTATCATCTGAAAAAAGGATCGATCATTGAGATAGGAGAAATCATGTTTGAAGTGCAAGGACCGTGTGAAGATTATCGATATCTTTACGCCTTTGCCCCTGAGCTTCCAGAACTCATTCAAGGAAACCGTGGTCTTTTCATCACTCCAATAGATTATGGAAGAATCGAAGTTGGAGATGAAGTAAGCGTGATAAAAGAGGCCTAAATATGAAAAAAATAGGTATCGGCATAGACTATAGCAATATCTGTAAAGATTATAATACTTCCTATTTGGATAGAGACAATAAAGATCCTGCAACCACCAAATGTATGAAACAAGTACTTACTTGGACTCAGGGTTTTTTATCTGAACTTTTAGAGCACTTTGGATATACCATACATCATTTACACTCTGCTACACCAGTAAAGATAGAGGATGTTGCTTCAAAAAGATTTCTTTTTTACTCTTTGGAGAAAGAGATCACACTGCAAAGCTATGTGATACAAAAATCGTATGTAGAATATGGATCTTTGAGTGCCTGGGAGTTGGAAAGCGAAGAGAGCATATTGATACAAAATGAAGAAGATGGGGGAGGGATATTTCTCTATTTCAATGAAAACTCCATTGAACATCAATGGATCATCGATAAGCTCAAAGCGTTCTCTTTGGATGAAATTCCCTTTCATGCAAAATAAAAAAGATGAAATGGTGGGATAATATATTTTTTTATTCGTCACTATAACTCATCTTAATCATTTCTCTGTACCACTTTGTTGACAATTTCCCTTTTTTGGAGGAGTTTTTATCATTTTTGTGCATACTTCTGTTTTATTATGATACAATTGTAATATGAGGTGGCGATAGAGATCTCTAAGAAAAAAATACTATCATATCTTCATGCTTATCATTGAAAATGATCAGCTATAATTATTTTAGGAGGAATTGTAATGAGAAAAGAAATTAAAGCAAAATTGGAAGAAATTGTAGCACTTATGAATGATCCAGAAGAAACAGTATTGGAT
>JBNLDB010000049.1:0-9723 GCA_050304115.1 Sulfurovum sp.
GACTAAACTCTTACTCTATACGCGTTTAAATACTCTAAGATTACTTAGGTCTTTTAGTACCGTATTTAGATCTTGCAACTGTTCTTCCAGTTACACCTGAAGCATCTAGTGCACCACGAACAATGTGATACTTAACACCAGGTAAATCTTTAATTCTTCCGCCTCTTACAAGTACGATAGAGTGCTCTTGAAGGTTGTGACCCTCACCACCAATGTATGAGATTACTTCAAAACCACTTGTCAATCTTACTTTAGCAACTTTTCTAAGCGCCGAGTTAGGTTTCTTTGGTGTTGTAGTATATACTCTTGTACATACGCCTCTTCTCTGAGGACATTTTACGAGTGCAGGTGATTTTGATTTTTTCACTTGCTTTTTACGTTCTTTACGAATCAATTGATTAATTGTAGGCAAATCGTTTCCTTTCTAGTTAGTTTGAATTGAGATCATATCTCTTGAATCTGGGTTCTTACACCACATAAAAGCACTCACAGTAAATGCTTTTATCTAGCTGTCCGCACAGATTTTTGGAGGCATATTATACTGAAACATTCTTTAGAAATTCTTATATGAAAAGAAATAGAGGAGGATGAAAGGATGACTGCTTCTAGCCTAAACTAGAAACAGTCTGCAAAATTACTTTGCAGCTGTTAATTTGATATCATCATTGTCGATCATACCTGTACCCACTGGGATAAGGCGTCCGATAACAACGTTCTCTTTAAGATCTTCAAGTGTATCTACTGTTCCTGCGATCGATGCAGATGTCAATACTTTGGTCGTATCCTGGAATGATGCTGCAGAGATAATACTGTCCGCACCAACTGCTGAACGTGTGATACCTACAAGCATCGGCTCAGCAATAGAAGGTTCACCACCAAGCGCGATCACACTTTCGTTCTCTTCTTGGAACTTACGGCGAGAGACGATATCTCCTGCGATAAACTTAGAATCACCGCTCTCCACGACTTTCACTTGTCTCATCATTTGAGACGTTACGATCTCGATGTGCTTATCCGAGATGTTAACCCCTTGTCTACGGTATACCATCTGTACTTCAGAGACAATATATTCATAGAGTGCTTTTTCACCAAGTGCCGCAAGGATATCGTGGCTTGAGATCGTACCGTCAGTCAGTTTTTCACCCGCATGCACGTATTCACCTGCATGTACAAGTGATACTTTATTCTTATCGACGAACTGTTCAGTCACCTGGCCGTTGTCACCTGTGATGATCAATCTCTCTTTACCACGCAACGGTTTACCAAAGCTTACTACACCGTCTATCTGTGCGATCAATGCGATATCTTTAGGACGTCTCGCTTCAAAGAGTTCAGAAACTCTTGGAAGACCCCCGGTAATATCTTTTGACTTGATCGCCGCTTTTGGTGTTTTTGCCAAGATATCTGCGATACTTACTTCGTCTCCATCTTTTACAAAAAGGATCGTCTTAGCATCAAGCTGATAACGGATCAACTCTCCGCTTTCAGTTGCCAACACGATCGCTGGTTTATACGCAGCAGGGATATACTCATTCAGCTCAAGTCTTGTATCACCCGTTACTTCGTCAAACTGCTCAACCACAGTCACACCCGGAATGATATCTTCAAACTTCAGTTTCCCTTGCTGTTCAGCAATAATTGGCTCTGAATATGGATCCCACTCAGCGATCACTACCTGAGACGCTGTTTCAGGTGCAGAAAGGAGGTCCCCTCTTTGTACCATTGCATCATTGTCAACTTTTACGACAGACCCTCTTGCAATATAGTGTCTTGCTGCCTCTCTGTTGTTTTCATCAACAACCACTGCAAAGAGACCTTTTTCTACTACTTTTGTCCCTTCAGTTATCCCTGTATGTGCTTCAAGGTAGTCCCCTTTAAGCAAGAAGAACTTCACTGTACCTTTTGACTCAGAAACCACATTTTGTGTCACAGGTGCACCATCTTCCACTTTAAGTTCAGAAGCAAATGGTACACGGCTCGGTACAGACCAACCCTCGTTGATCACTTCAACAATAGAATCACCCTCTTTTACCTTATCACCATCTTGAAGCGGCAGGAAGAGTTTTCCTTCTACCTTACCTGCAACTCCTGCCAACTCATTTGACTTCGCCACATCTGATTTTCTAAGGTTGTATTTGATCTCATCTGCACTACCTGCATTAACAGAGATCACATACTCGTCATGTGTAACCACAAGAGAAACAGTACCATCAACAGTTGCTTTGATCTTAGGTTCAACCAAAAGCACACCGGCATTTCTTCTGTTTGCAACGATAAGGTTACCCTCTCTGTTACGGTATACATTCAAGTTATAATATCGAATAAAACCTTCTTTGCTTGCGATAACCTGTCTGTCTTCTTTACCTGCTGTTGCCGTACCACCTGTGTGGAATGTACGTAGTGTAAGCTGTGTACCTGGCTCACCGATAGATTGTGCAGCGATAACCCCTACCGCTTCCCCACGTTTCACTATCTTGTTATCTGCCATGTTCAGACCATAACATTTTGCACAAATACCTTTTGGTGCTTTACATGATGATGGTGCTCTCATTACGACTGAACGTACACCTGCATCTTGTACTCTTGCAGCTGTCTCTTCATCGATCATCGTACCTTCGCTGACCAATACTTCAGAAGTGATAGGATCGATCACATCTTCAGCCAATACTCTACCGTAGATACGGTCTGCCAGTGGCTCGATCATTTCATTACCTACAACGATATCTGATACTTCTACCCCTTCGTGTGTACCACAGTCTGTCATAGAGATCTTCACGTTTTGTGCAACATCGATCAGTTTTCTTGTCAAGTAACCCGCATTCGCCGTTTTAAGTGCTGTATCGGCAAGACCTTTTCTCGCACCGTGTGTCGAAATAAAGTACTCAAGTACGTTCAGACCTTCACGGAAGTTTGACGTAATAGGTGTTTCAATAATCGATCCGTCCGATTTCGCCATAAGACCCCTCATACCAGAGAGCTGTCTGATCTGAGCTGCGGAACCTCTCGCTCCTGAGTCTGCCATCATGTGAACCGAGTTAAATCCGTCTTTGTCTGCTCTAATAAGAGACATAAGCCCCTCAGCAATACTGTTGTTCGCATCCGTCCAGATATCGATAATTTTGTTATAACGTTCCTGATCCGTCAAGAGACCCGCACCATATTGTCTCTGGATCTCTTTCACTTCTTCTTTGGCAGAAAGAACGTTCTCTGCTTTCATCTCAGGGATCTTAATATCATCCACAGAGATAGAAACACCTACTTTTGTTGCATATTTGAAACCCATATCCTTAAGATCATCAAGGAAACCGGCAGCTTCAGACACACCCCCTATTTTATAGATATAGTCAACTAAGGCACCGATATCTTTTTTCTTCAAGACTTTGTTCCAGTATTTTTCCGGTACATAATCAGGGATGATCGATTTTAAGATCAATCTACCCGCAGTCGATTTAGCGATATGTCCATCGATCACCGTTCTGATACGTGCATTCAGATCCAATGACTGTTGCTCGAATGCAATCTCAACCTCTTCAACATTAGCAAAGAGTTTATGCTCACCTTTCACATCATTCTTCTCAAGTGTAAGGTAGTAAAGCCCTAAAATCATATCCTGTGAAGGTACGGCGATCGCCTTACCTGATGCTGGAAGCAAAATGTTCATCGATGCAAGCATCAATACTTTTGCTTCAGCGATCGCTTCATCAGAAAGTGGTACGTGTACCGCCATCTGGTCTCCATCGAAGTCGGCGTTGAACGCAGAACATACCAGTGGGTGCAATTGGATCGCTTTACCCTCGATCAATCTTGGGTGGAACGCTTGGATAGACAATTTGTGAAGCGTTGGTGCACGGTTCAGTAAGATAGGATAGTTATCAACCACCTCTTCCAAACACTCCCATACTTCATTCTCTTGCTTTTCGATCATCTTTTTGGCTTGCTTCAGTGTCGTTGCGTACCCTTTTTCTTCAAGCTTTGCCATCAAGTGCGGCTTAAAGAGTTCGATCGCCATTTTCTTAGGCAATCCACACTGGTCCATACGTAGATCCGGACCGACAACGATAACCGAACGACCAGAGAAGTCAACCCTTTTACCAAGAAGGTTCTGTCTGAAACGCCCTTGCTTCCCTTTGATCACTTCAGAGAGTGACTTGAGTGGTCTTTTGTTCGCACCCTTAACCGCATTTCCTCTTCTACCATTATCAAAAAGGGCATCGACTGCTTCTTGAAGCATACGCTTTTCATTTCTAACGATGATCTCTGGTGCATCAAGTTCTACCAGTCTTTTAAGTCTCTGGTTTCTGTTGATCACTCTTCTATAAAGGTCGTTCACATCAGAAACAGCAAATTTACCACCATCAAGACTTACAAGGGGTCTTAGATCCGGTGGAAGTACCGGAAGTTGTGTCAACATCATCCACTCTGGTCTGTTTCCTGAGTGAAGGAATGCTTCGATCACCTTAAGACGTTTAACGATCGTCTTTCTTTTTGCTTCAGATTTTGTCGCCTCAATCTCAAGTTTAAGCTGATTGAACATATCCACAAGATCAAGTTCTGCAAGCAGTTCCTGAATGATCTCTCCACCCATTCTTGCATCCAACGCTGTCCCAGCAAAACGTTGAGTAATCTGCTGATACTGCTCTTCGTTCAGTACATCATATTTTGCCAGTGGGTTCAACCCTTCACTGTCATACGATGCTTCACCTGGTGTTTTAACGATATATGCTTCATAGTAAAGTACTCTCTCAAGGTCTTTCATCTTTACACCCAAAAGTGTACCGATACGTGACGGAAGTGAAGAGACATACCAGATATGTGCCACAGGTGCGATAAGATCGATGTGACCCATACGGTTTCTTCTTACTTTTGAAGTGGTAACTTCAACCCCACATTTTTCACATACAACGCCTTTATAACGCATCTTTTTGTATTTACCGCACAAACACTCATAGTCTCTGATAGGCCCGAAGATCTTCGCACAGAAAAGACCGTCTCTTTCCGGTTTAAGAGTTCTATAGTTGATTGTTTCTGGTTTTTTTACTTCACCGTAACTCCATGAGAGCACCTTCTCAGGACTTGCAACTCTAAGCTGTAGGGCTGCGACATCATTTGGTCTCTCTTCGCTGTTAAGATCTATTGGTGTTAAATTCTCTAAAAACTTACTCATTTTCACCCTCCACTTCTTTTCTATTCTCATATAATTCTGTATCAAGACCTAATGCTTGAAGCTCTTTTGTCAATACGAACATGGTTTCAGGAACACCTGACTCAGGTACTGCTTCACCTTTCGTGATCGCTCTGTATGCTCTTGCTCTACCTTCAACATCATCTGATTTGATGGTCAACATCTCTTTAAGGGTATGTGATGCACCATAGGCTTCAAGTGCCCATACTTCCATCTCACCGAATCTTTGTCCACCAAAGAGTGCTTTACCACCCACAGGCTGTTGTGTCACAAGTGAGTAAGGTCCAGTTGAACGTGCATGCACTTTCTCATCAACCAAGTGGTGAAGTTTAAGCATATACATATACCCCACATTGACCCTCTCGATCATCTCTTCACCGGTCTTACCGTCATAGAGTTTCATTTTCCCGTCAGTGTCCATCTTCGCCAGTTCAAACAGTTTGTCGAATTCAGCTTGGTTCGCCCCTTCAAATACAGGTGCAGCAAATTTCACACCTGTAGACCAGTCTCTACCGTATTTGATCAGATCTTCATCGCTCATACTCTCTAAAAGTGCTTTTGCATTCATTAATTTTGCGACATCTGCAATTTCGATCATTTTTGCTCTAAGATCTTTAATGAATGTCTCTTGTTGGTTCGCGAACATCTCTTCAATCTGTTCACCAAGGTTTTTACCAACCAATCCCAAGTGTACTTCAAGGATCTGCCCAATATTCATACGAGACGGTACCCCTAGTGGGTTCAAAATAATTTCTACCGGTCTTCCATCTTCCTGATATGGCATATCGATCTCTGGCACGATATTCGAAACAATACCCTTGTTTCCGTGACGTCCTGCCATTTTATCACCGACTTTGAGCTTTCTCTTGGTAGCAATATAGATTTTTACCAGCTTCGTGACACCTGAAGGAAGAATATCATCTTTTTCAAGTACGCTCAATTTCTCTTCATGCTCTGTTTTCAGTCTCTTCTTCTGTTTCAGGAAGTAGTTTTTCAGTGACTCATACTCATTCTGTACTTCATCTGTGAAAGACTGAACCACACCTCTGAGAGCAAATCTGTTGACACCCTTGATCGTCTCTTCATCGATCTTGGATCCAGCTGCATACTCAGTTTCACCGATCGTTACAGCTTTCACCAACTCTTGCCCTGAAAGGTAATTTGCAATACGCAATATCTCTTCTCTATCGATCATAAGAAGCTGATCATGATGGTCACTGTCTAGGATCGCTTTCTCTTCTTCATAGGCCTGGATCGCACGTGCATCTTTTTCATACCCTTTTTTCGTAAAGACTTTGATATCAACGACCACACCTTCCATGGATGCTGGACAGTAGAGTGACTTATTCACCACATGACCTGCTTTTTCACCAAAGATTGCTCTTAAGAGTCTCTCTTCCGGTGTCGGTTTGATCTCACCTTTAGGAGAAACTTTACCTACCAGGATCATACCAGGTTTCACATACGTACCGATCTGAACGATACCGCTTTCATCCAAGTGCAATAATTCATCTTCACGAATATTTGGGATATCACGCGTGATCTCTTCCGTACCGTGTTTGAGCTCTCTTGCTTCTACCTCTTTTTCATAGGTATGCACTGATGTGAATGTATCTTCACGGATCAGTTTTTCAGAGATGATAATAGCATCCTCATAGTTGTATCCATACCAAGGCATGAATGCCACACGGATGTTCTTACCGATCGCAAGTTCACCTTGATCCATGTTCGCACCATCCGCGATCACTTGTTTCGCTTCGATCTTGTCACCCAATTTTACAATAGGTGTTTGCGTAAATGTTGTGTTCTGGTTGGTTCTCATGTTCTTTTCAAGAGGATAGTGGTCTATGAATACACCGCTCTCATCTTCACCCATGATATAGATGTTCTTGGCATCTATCTTTTCAACAGTACCCGCTCTCTCTGCCTTCACACATTCCCATGCATCACGGCTCACGATCGCTTCCATACCTGTACCTACAATTGGTGCCTCTGTTTTAAGCAGAGGTACCGCTTGACGTTGCATGTTTGAACCCATCAACGCACGGTTCGCATCATCGTGCTCCAAGAATGGGATCAATGCCGCTGCAGAACCAGAGATCATCAATGGAGAGATATCAATAAGATCCACTCTTTTCGCTTCGTTAAGTTCGATGTTACCGTTCAATCTTGTCTCGATAAGGTCTTCAACGATACGCCCGTTCTCATCAACAAGCGTTGATGCAGGAGCGATACATTTGTCCTCTTCCTGAGTTGCAGTGATATATACGATCTCATCTGTTACTTGGCAATCTTTCACCACTTTATATGGTGCTTCAATGAAACCATGTTCATTTACTTTTGAATAGGTAGCCAAGGTATTGATAAGACCAATGTTTTGCCCTTCCGGCGTCTCGATCGGACAGATACGTCCATAATGTGTAGGGTGTACGTCCCTTACTTCAAATCCGGCTCTCTCTTTGACTAGACCACCCTCACCAAGTGCAGAAAGTCTTCTTTTGTGTGTCACTTCTGAAAGCGGGTTCGTCTGGTCCATGAACTGTGAAAGCTGTCCAGATGAGAAGAATTCCAAGATTGTATTGGTGATCATTTTAGAGTTTACCAGGTCATGTGGCATCAACTCATCTAGAGTTCCAGATACGGTTGTCATCTTATCTTTGATCGCTTTTTGCATCTTCACAAGACCACTGTGAAGCTCATTACCTAGAAGCTCACCGATCGCTCTGATTCTTCTATTACCTAAGTGGTCTCTGTCATCGATGTGACCCTGACCGTTCTTTACTTTGATCAAATATTTCACCGTATGGATAAGGTCTTCTGCAGTCAATACCGTAGCATACTCAGGGATATCCAGACCCAACTTGTGGTTCATTTTCATACGACCGACTTTAGTCAGGTCATATCTTTCCGGATCAAAGAAAAGTTGCTGCAAGAATGCTTTAGCCGCATCAGGGGTAACCGGTTCACCAGGTCTCATCACTTTGTAGATACGGATCGCGGAAAGTACATTTTCATCATCGATCTGCTCTGTTTGTTTCAAGAGTCTTAAGCTTTCGTTATCTGCGATAAATGCGTTAATGATAGACATATCCGCACCCTCAGCAAGATCATTGATAACCTCGATCGTATCAATACCCTCTTCGATCATCTTTTTAAGCTTGCTCTCATCCAGAGGTGTCACTACATCATAAAGTACTTCACCGCTCTCCTGGTCAATGATAGGCTTAGCAAGGTGTCTTTCCATCAATACCTCAAGCGGGTATTCGATCCACTCCAAACCATCTTCGATCAGTTTTTCTGCTTTTTTCTTTGTCAGTCTTTTCCCTGCATTGACAACGGTATTCCCGTCCATGTCTTTGACATCATACTCTGCTCTACCGCCAAAATCGTTCGCATCGAATCTTACAAGGAATCTGTTGTCTTTGATATGTATCTCTTTGGTCGCATAGAAGAGCTTTACAATATCATCTTTAGAGTAATCTAATGCTCTAAAGAGGATCGTTACAGGAATCTTTCTTCTTTTGTTGATACGTGCATAGAGGATATCTTTAGAGTCATACTCAAAATACAACCATGACCCACGGTCTGGAATAATTTGCGCAGAGTAAAGCATACCGCTTCCTGCAGTCGTTCCCTCTTCTTCTTTAAAAATAACACCTGGAGATCTGTGAAGTTGGTTCACGATCACTCTTTCAACACCATTCACGACAAATGAAGTTCTGTCTGTCATCAATGGGATATCACGTACGAAGACCGCCTGTTCTTTGATCTCTTTGGGATCAAGTTTTTCGCCTGTTTTTTCATCTCTGTTCCAGATCGTCAGTGCAATGTTCATCTTTAGAGATACAGAGTAAGTTAATCCTCTCTCCATACACTCTCTCACGGTATATTTCGGTTTAACGATCTCAGAATTCTTATACGTAAGTGTCAGTCTGTTTTGTTGGTCATGGATAGGGAAAGAGGATCTAAATACTTTCTCTAATGTAGAGTTTTTTCTGTCTTTTTCTCCTAACATTAAAAAGTTTTCATAACTTTTTTGTTGAAGCTGGAGCAAATTTGGGATTTCAATTTCTCTTGGTGTTTTTGAAAAGTCAACACGGAGTCTGTTACCAGAATGTAAAGAATTTAACATGGGTTATCCTTATTTCGGTTTAGTTTGGTTTATGTAGTGTGTTTAATGTGTATATTGGGTATACAAAAAAACTATTGCCGTGAGGGTATGAAAATGTCTCCGAATAGTTTATCGCTATATCCAATGAGGTTAGTAACTTAAGCTTAGGCAAACTGCCTAAGCTCTCTTAAATAATAATAATTATTTAAGCTCGCATTTAGCGCCAGCTTCTTCAAGTTGTTTCTTGAAGTCTTCTGCTTCTTCTTTAGAAACACCTTCTTTAAGTACAGATGGAGTCTCTTCAACAGCAGCTTTCGCTTCTTTAAGACCAAGACCAGTGATCGCTCTTACTGCTTTAATAGCGTTGATTTTTTTATCACCTGCATCAACAAGTACAACGTTGAACTCTGTTTGTTCTTCAGCAGCTTCA
>JBNLDB010000050.1:0-9648 GCA_050304115.1 Sulfurovum sp.
TGCAAACTTCAAAGTAGGTGTTGCTTTTGCAGCTGCTTTAAGTGTTGGAGCATTGTTTATTTTTGCTCAAATGCTAACAGCCGGTCTCTTAGCCATCACTGCAACCGGCGGTGTGATGGGTGGATATTATTGGAGAGGAAGACGGTTGGAGAATGAAAGACTAAGAGAGATTGAAAGCAGTACGAATATGGATGTTATAGATGCAAAGTCATCACAGATTACATTATTGAAAAAAGGCAAATCATGAGCACTTTACAAGGACGGATTAGATGAAACTTCTCGTCTCAGCCCTCGAACCCTCATCAAACCTGCATTTAAAAGAGGTCCTCAAGCATACACATGATGTTGAACTACTAGGTATCTTCGACAAAAGTATCAAAGAGGGCACAGCGCTTTATGACATCAGTGAAATGGCCATCATGGGTGTAGTAGATGCCATCAAAAAACTACGCTGGTTCTTTAAAGTGGCGGATGAGATGGTCGAACTTGCCAAAGAGGCAGATAAAGTCCTATTGATGGACTCTTCAGGCTTTAACCTGCCTTTGGCCAAAAAACTCAAGGCAAAATATCCTGAGAAAGAGATCATATACTACATACTGCCACAAGTATGGGCCAGCCGTCCCAAACGTGTTAAGAAGCTGGAGCAGTATTGTGACAAACTGCTTGGTATCCTTCCTTTTGAGATAGAGTATTATCCCTCGGGTAAAGCAGAGTATGTCGGTCATCCGCTCCTTGATGAGATAGATGTACTTAGGATTGAAGCTGAGACAAAAGGTTGCATTGCATTCATGCCAGGTTCACGCAAGAGTGAGATCAGCCGTTTGATGCCTATTTTTCTTGAACTTCGCAGGAGATTCCCGGAGATCCGACCTCTGCTGGTCATACCTCCCTCTTTTTCGAGAAACAAGATAGCCAAACTCTATAAATGCAACCGTGAGTTTGAGATCGTGCGCGATACCCATGAAGCCCTTAGACGTGCAGAGTTTGCCTTCATATGTTCAGGGACGGCCACACTCGAAGCTGCACTCATAGGCACACCTTTTACGCTAGCTTACATCGCAAAGAAAGTCGACTTTTTCATCGGGACAAAACTTCTGGGGATCACACAGGTGGGCTTGGCCAATATTATACTCACCCATTACAATGATACGACCTTGCATAATGAGCTGCTTCAGGAAGAGGTCACAGTTGACAACTTGTTAAAAGAGTACTACAATACCGACCGTAAGATCTTTGGAGAAAAAGCCGAAGAGTTAAGAACCTATCTTTCTCACGGAAGTTCCAAGAAAGTCGCAGAGATCATCATGTCAGAAAAATCGTAATGGAGTCATCATGCTAGTACATATCTGCTGTTCGGTCGACAGTCACTACTTTTTGCAAAAACTCCAAACAGAGTATCCGGAAGAAAAACTTACAGGCTTCTTTTATGATCCTAATATCCATCCCTACTCTGAGTACTACTTACGGCTTCTGGATGTAAAACGCAGCTGTAAAATGCTCGGTATTGATCTCATAGAGGGGGAGTATGATGTCGAAAACTGGCTTGAGGCTGTACGCGGTTTGGAACATGAACCAGAAAAAGGTTCACGCTGTTCTGTCTGTTTTGACAGACGCTTTGAGGTCTCTGCACAAAAAGCCAGTGAAATGGGTGAAACAAGCTTTACCTCTACCCTGCTCACCAGCCCTAAAAAATCACTCAAACAACTGCAGGCTGCAGGAGATGCATTGGCACAAAGAGAGGGCATCACTTTTGTCGCTCCAGACTACAGAAAAGCCTCAGGGACGCAAGAGCAGAATATTATAGCCAAGGAGGATGCGCTCTACAGACAGGACTACTGCGGATGTATGTTCGGTCTAACTATCCAGCGTGACCAGCAGGACAAACTGGCAGATGAACTCTTTGTACCGCTCTCCAAACAGATACAGCCCGAATCCATAGAAGAGCGTATAGAAATGTATGAAAAACGTTGGGAGATGGAAGAGGCGAACATCCCTCACAAGATCATTAAACAACGGTTCTTGAACTGGCGTTTGATGATGGGCTTGCTACGTGTACGAAAAGAGGTCGTTCCTGCACACTTTTTACCCTACTCCACACTCAAAGGTGAATACACAAGAGGAAAGATAGAGTACCACATCGGTGAAGTCTATCACATGAACCGCGATGAGGTACGTTTCATCACACTCAAACACTACAATGATCTCGCAGGTACTGACTACCGTACCGTTACAGAACTCATCTACGCTCCTCCGCTTTTCAGTAAAGAACTGGAAGTACGAGCCAAACTTGGTGTTACCCCTTATGATCTCTCTATTGTCATGGTCGTTGAAGAGATACCAAGCAACAAAATAGAGATCATTTGTCAAAGCAAGACCTACAGTGACGTGAAAGAAGTATTGATAGAGGTATAAACCGCTTTTTACCAACTTTTCGATAAAATAATCCAATTTTAAAATAAAGGTTTATACATGCTTTATAACGTCGTAGACATTCAGAATATATTGCCACATAGATATCCATTCTTGCTAGTCGACAGAATTACTGAACTGACTCCTGGTGAACATATTGAAGGTCTTAAAAATATTTCTATCTCTGAACCTGTATTTCAAGGACATTTCCCTGGTCATCCTATATACCCTGGTGTTATGATCATTGAAGGTATGGCACAGGCCGGTGGTGTATTGGCGTTTAAAAGTATGGATGTAGCCAGTCAGGAAGAGATAGAAAATAAAGTGGTATACTTTATGAGTATCGACAATGCAAAATTCCGTTCACCTGTCACACCGGGTGATCAATTGGTGTACAAGCTGGATGTGATCAAAAACAAAGGTGCCGTATGGCAGCTTGATGCGAAAGCATATGTAGATGGCAAAATTGTGGCGCAAGCTGAACTTAAAGCTATGATCGTAGATAAATAGGTCTTTGGATGTCTTTAATACACGCTTCTGCAGTTATAGAAGATGGGGCCATCCTCGGAGAGAACGTCTCTGTCGGTCCTTTTGCATACATCGGCCCAAATGTCAAGATCGGTGATAATACTACCGTGGCAACACATGCTGTGATTGAAGGCCATACCACTATAGGAAAAAATAACCGTATTTTCCCGCATGCTGCTGTAGGTACGATACCGCAGGATCTGAAGTTCGCAGGTGAACATGTAGAACTCATCATAGGTGATAATAATACCATCAGAGAGTTCACACTGCTCAACCCGGGGACCAAAGGTGGAGGTTCTGTGACAAGGATAGGTAACGGGAACCTGCTTATGGGATATGTCCATTTAGGACATGATGTGATCCTTGGAGACAACTGTATCTTAGCAAACGGAGCAACACTTGCGGGCCACGTTGAGTTAGGAAATCATGTAGTGATCGGTGGACTGACACCTGTACATCAGTTCGTACATATCGGTGACTATGCGATGATAGGAGGAGCCAGTGCTTTATCGCAGGATATTCCTCCTTTCTGTCTGGCTGAAGGAAACCGTGCGAATTTGAGAGGACTCAACCTTACCGGTTTACGAAGAGCAATGGATCGGAAAGATATCAACGCCCTCAAATCAGCCTATAGAGAACTTTTTGAAGAGGGGAAACCGTTACAGGAAATCGCGCAAAGTCTTTTTGAAAGTACAAGCTCTGAAAAAGTCAAACAGCTTTGTGAATTTATTATGACCTCTAAAAGAGGTATTCCCTTTACACGAGCAAAAACAAATGAGGATAAATAATGACAAGAAAAACATGCAGCTTTTGTGAAGCCCAAGAGAGTGAAGAGAATCCACTCATTGCCGGTGAAAGTGCTTATATCTGTTCCAACTGTGTCGTCTCCGCCTATAAGATCCTTTTTGGTGAAGAGGAACAGGATGAAACACAAACAGATATAGGTTCTCATACGCTTTATACACCAAAAGAGTTGAACACACTACTTGATGATTATGTCATTGGTCAGGAGAAAGCGAAAAAAACACTCTCAGTGGCTGTCTATAACCACTATAAACGTATCTTCAAAGATGACCTTCAAGATGATACACAGATCGCTAAATCAAATGTACTTCTTATTGGACCTACAGGTTCAGGGAAAACACTTTTGGCACAAACGATCGCCAGATTTTTAAATGTCCCTATCGCTATTGCAGATGCAACGAATCTTACAGAAGCTGGATATGTAGGTGAAGATGTTGAAAACATTCTTACCAAACTTCTCATGGCTGCTGACGGTGACCCACAGCGTGCTGAACAGGGGATCGTATTTATTGATGAGATCGACAAGATCGCAAGAATGGGTGAAAACCGTTCTATTACACGTGATGTTTCAGGAGAAGGTGTACAACAGGCCCTCCTTAAACTTATCGAGGGTTCAGTCGTGAATATTCCCCCAAAAGGCGGACGTAAACACCCTAACCAGGACTTTATACAAATAGACACATCCAATATACTCTTTATCTGTGGCGGGGCATTTGACGGGCTCAATGATATACTTAAAAGAAGACTAGGAGCCAATATACTCGGATTTGGTCAGGAGAAACGTTCCAAAAAAGAAGAAGAAAATCTTCTTCCTATGGTAGAATCAGATGATCTGGTCACTTACGGGATCATTCCTGAACTGATCGGCCGTCTACATGTACTTGCTACACTCGGTGAGATCAGTAAAGAAGATATGGTCCGTATCCTGGTAGAACCAAAGAACTCTCTTGTCAAACAGTATCAGAAACTTTTTGAGATCGATGATGTAAAGCTTACTTTTGAAGAGGATGCACTTGCGCATATTGCCCAAAAAGCACTGGAGAGAAAAACAGGGGCAAGAGGATTGCGTTCTATACTTGAAGAGATACTTCTTGATATCATGTATGAGTTGCCTGAACTTAAAGGGTATGAAGTCGTGATCACTGATGAAGTCGTTAGTTCAGGTGCAAAACCTCTGTACATAAAAGATAAAAAAACAGCATAATAGCAGCATTAAAAGGATAGATGGATGTTTAAAAGATTATTAGGAATGTTTTCAAACGATCTGGCGATCGACCTGGGAACGGCAAACACACTTGTACTGGTAAAGGGACAGGGAATCAGCATAAATGAGCCTTCCGTCGTTGCTATACAGTATGACAAACATGGTAGAGAGAAAATTCTTGCTGTGGGTCAGGAAGCAAAAGATATGGTAGGTAAAACACCGGGAAATATCAAAGCCATTCGACCTATGAAAGATGGTGTTATCGCTGATTTTGAAGTGACTGAAATGATGATCCGTTATTTCATCGAGAAAGCACATAGAAGAAAGGGTTTCTTCTCTCCACGAATCATTATCTGTGTTCCTTATGGTCTTACACAGGTTGAAAGACGTGCGGTTAAAGACTCTGCAGAAAATGCCGGTGCAAGATACGTTTACCTGATAGAAGAACCTATGGCAGCGGCTATTGGTGCTGGTATACCGGTAAAAGACCCGAATGGTAACCTGGTAGTGGATATCGGTGGGGGTACAACTGAGATCGGTGTCACTTCACTCGGTGGTCTTGTGATCTCCAAGTCTATTCGTGTGGCGGGGGATAATCTTGACCAGGCGATCATTGACTACATTAAAAAGAACTTTAACCTTCTCATCGGTGAACGTGTAGCAGAAGAACTTAAGATCAAGATCGGTACAGCGATTCCATTGAAAGAAGAGTTGACAACGACCGTACGCGGTAGGGATCAGGTTGAAGGAAGCCTTGCGTCCATAGAGATCACTTCCGAGCATATCAGAGCTGCGATGAAAGATTCTCTGGAAGAGATCGCAGAAGCACTGAAAGATGTTCTTGAGCAAACACCGCCGGAGCTCGCCGGTGATATCGTTGAAAACGGTATTGTATTGACAGGAGGTGGTGCACTGATCAGAGGATTGGACAAATATCTTTCAGATATCGTCAAACTTCCTGTATATATCGCTGAGGACCCTCTGCTTGCTGTTGCAAAAGGTACAGGTATTGCATTGGATGAAATAGATATACTACAACAAATGGCATATGAAGACTAGACTTGTCATCATTGCCATACTGTTACTCATCCTAACAGTCCTACTGTCACGAAATGATGAACGTATCTCAGATACGTTTCTCAATATCATCAACCCTATCAAACAGAAATATAAAAACTTTACACAGAATTTAGAAGATAAAAGCCAAAGCTATATCTTCCAAAAAGAATCCATCGAAAAACTAAGTAAAGAGAACCGTATTTTACGTCAACGTCTACTTGAACAGATCCACTACATAGAACAGGTAAAAGATATCTATGAAGTTCTGCCGACACTCAGCCATATACCTGTAAAAAACATCTCTATTGCCGATACCATCTCCTATGTAAAACTGAACAGTTTTTCCCAGATCATCCTGACCAAACCCAAGGGACTGACAGAAGATAAACTCTATGGACTTATACAGGGGAGTGTTGTAGCAGGTACGGCAATGGTACACAACAATCAGCTCTATGGCTATCTCACATCAGATGAAAAGTGTCGATTTTCTGTCTTCATCGGTGAAACGAAAGCACCGGGTATCGCTTTGGGTCTAAAAGAGAATGAAATGATCGTCAAGTTCATACCAAAATGGCATAAGATCAAAGAAGGCGACGCCGTCCTTACCTCAGGTTTGGACGGTATATTTTTTGCAGACATACCTGTAGGCCTTGTCACAAAGGTAGAGGTACAGAGTTCTTATACGGTTGCCCATATTAAAACCTACAGTGATATTTTCCATCCTAAAACATTTTTCCTGATCAATGATGCCAAAGCCACGCTTGCAGAAAATTATGATGCTAACCGTACCAACCTGGCAACAAGATACAGTACCCCGGATATCCATGTTGAACGGAACCATTCTATGGAACCGCTTAAAGATGCCAATATAAGTACACCTGTTATATCCAGTATTCCAAGACGGATCGATCAGACACAAGAGGATGTGATCGAGCCGGCTGAAGTTTCAGAAATCGTAGAAACACCTAGAAAAGTCAATAAGAAGAAGCCTGAAATCGAGTCAAGCAGTTTAGACCTCTTTTAAAAGCGTATTTTGCCCTTTTTTAAGGGCTTTTTCTATCTAAATCATGTATAATAACCAACTAAAAATTAAGGGTATTTCTCCATGCCAAAACGCAATGACATCAACACAATTTTACTTATTGGTTCTGGGCCTATCGTTATCGGTCAAGCTTGTGAATTTGACTATTCCGGAACTCAAGCAGCTAAAACACTCAAAGAGTTAGGCTATAAAGTTGTCCTTATCAACTCTAACCCTGCTACGATCATGACAGATCCAGAGTTTGCAGATCGTACCTATGTTGAACCTATTACCCCTGAAGTCATTGATAGAATTATCAAAAAAGAAAATGTTGATGCGATCCTGCCTACCATGGGAGGGCAAACTGCACTGAACGTTGCTATGGAAATGTACGACGCCGGTATGCTTAAGGATGTGAAGTTCCTTGGAGCACATCCCGATGCCATTAAAAAAGGGGAAGATAGACAACTCTTTAATGAGGCGATGATCAAAATCGGTATGGACCTGCCTAAAAGTGCCAATGCCTACAGTGTTGACGAAGCGATCAAGGTAGCAAAAGAGATCGGTTTCCCTGTTATCAGTAGAGCTTCATTTACGCTTGCAGGTGGCGGTTCAGGTGTAGCATACAATATGGAAGAGTTCAAAAAATTGGCAGCAGAAGGGATTGATGCCAGTCCGATCAATGAGATCGAGATCATGGAATCGATGCTTGGCTGGAAAGAGTACGAAATGGAAGTGATCAGGGACAGTCAAGATAACTGTATTATCGTATGTTCCATCGAAAACTTTGATCCTATGGGTGTGCATACAGGAGACTCGATCACTATTGCCCCTGCTCTGACGCTTACAGACAAAGAGTTCCAGAACATGAGGGATGCCTCTTTCAAGATCTTACGTGAAGTAGGTGTAGATACCGGTGGATCCAACGTACAATTCTCCATCAATCCCGATACAGGACGTATGATCGTTATCGAAATGAACCCGAGAGTCAGCCGTTCTTCTGCCCTGGCATCAAAAGCTACAGGGTATCCTATCGCTAAAGTGGCAACACTTTTGGCTGTTGGATTTACACTCGATGAGATCACCAATGACATTACGGGAACACCAGCGAGTTTCGAACCGGTCATCGACTATGTAGTGACAAAGCTTCCAAGATTTACGTTTGAAAAATTCCCTCTTGCAGACTCTACACTCACAACTTCAATGAAATCTGTAGGTGAAGTCATGAGTATAGGAAGAACCTTTAAGGAGTCTTTCCAGAAAGCACTCTGTTCACTTGAAACCGGACTGATCGGTTTTAACCCGATCAAATGTGACGGTGAAGAGCTTGTTAGAGAGATCAGACGTCCAAATGAGAACCGTATGCTCTATGTATTTGAGGGACTCAGACGCGGTATGAGTGTAGATGCTATCTTTGAGCTTTCTAAGATCGACAGATGGTATCTTTACCAACTTGAAGAACTTGCACAACGAGAAAAAGAGATGGAGATCACCCTGCTCTCTGATGCGACACGTCTTAGACAAGTAAAAAGTGAAGGTTTCTCTGATGCAATGATCGCTGAAGTCATTAACAAAAAAGAGGGACTTAACCTTACAGAGAATGATATCTATAATGCGAGAGAGAAGGCCGGTGTCCTACTTGAGTATAATGAGGTAGATACCTGTGCTGCAGAATTTAAAGCACTGACCCCTTACCTCTACTCTTCAACAAATATCACCAAGCTTCCTAAAGAAGAACCAACTGAATCTACAGAGAAAAAAGTGCTTGTGATCGGTGGTGGGCCTAACCGTATCGGCCAGGGTATAGAGTTTGACTACTGTTGTGTACATGCGTCATTTGCCATCGAAGACATGGGGATGAAATCCATCATGTATAACTGTAACCCTGAGACTGTCTCTACAGATTATGATACTTCTGATGTCCTCTACTTCGAACCTATCGATTTTGAACATGTGAGAAGTGTTATTGAACTTGAAAAACCAGACGGTGTGATCGTACACTTTGGGGGACAGACACCGCTGAAACTGGCTAAGAACCTTACAGCGATCGGTGCAAATATTTCAGGAACGACTGCAAAAGTGATCGATCTTGCCGAAGATAGAGAACAGTTCTCTACGTTCATCAATGAACTTGGATTAAAACAGCCGGATAACGGTACTGCATTTGCCAAAGATGAGGCAATGGCTATTGCAAATCGTATCGGTTACCCTGTGCTTGTACGTCCTAGTTTCGTACTTGGCGGACGCGGTATGCGTACGGTATACAGCGATGCAGAGCTTAGAGAGTACATGGATGAAGCCGTAAGTGTATCGAATGATGCACCCGTACTCATCGATAAATTCCTGGACAGTGCCATCGAACTTGATGTCGATGCGATCTGTGACGGGAAAGAGGTGTACATAGGATCCATCATGCAACACATTGAAGAGGCGGGTATCCACTCAGGTGACTCGGCATGTTCTCTTCCTCCGGTATCTATCTCTGATGACCTTCAGGAAAAAGTCAAAGAGCAGACTGCACAGATCGCACTTGGCCTTGGCGTAGTGGGTCTGATGAATATACAATATGCTATCCATAAAGGTGAGATCTACCTTATCGAGGTCAATCCAAGAGCTTCAAGAA
>JBNLDB010000051.1:0-9610 GCA_050304115.1 Sulfurovum sp.
GTGCTGCAGCACAATGTAGAGAAGCACATAGATATGCTCAAGAAGATGGACTAAGTGTTGGTTTCGTTAAAGTAAAAGCGATCAGACCATTCCCAACTCAAGAGATCAGAGATGCATTGAAAAATGCTAAAGCGGTAATCGTTCCTGAGCACAACATTATTGGTTGGTTATGTAAAGAAGTCAAAGCAGCTATTCCAAACGGTGGAATTGTTGTAGAAGGTCCAAGAGTATATGGTGGTATGACACTTCCAGTGGAATTGATCATGAAAGAAATTCATACTGCTCTTGGTTTAGAGTACGATCTAAAACTATAAAAAGGGGATAAAATGAGCTTAAAATATATAACTCCAGCAGAGAGATTTAAAAAATATTTACCAAAAGATTATGTTGAGTTAGTTGACTACGGTCCGTTTGGAAAAACTCAAGATGAAGCTGGTCCAGGAAATATGGGTCAGTTCAAAGAGTTGATGGAAGAACACCCAATGTGTTCTGGTTGTTGGATGGCGTACTTCATTAGATTGATCTTCGCTTCACTTCCAGCACCTGAAGAGACTGTAACATTAGGTACAGCTGGGTGTGGTCGTTTGGCTATTTCTCAAGCAGCTGTTCCATTCATCTATGGTAACTACGGTGACCAAAATGCTATGGCTTCTGGTCTTACACGTGCATTTAGAATCCGTTTCCCTGAGAAACACAAAGATGTTATCACTATCGCTGGTGACGGTGGTACTATGGATATCGGTTTCTCTATGACTATGCACTCATGGATCCGTGGTGAAAAATTCACAACGATCATGCTTGATAACGAAGTTTACGGAAACACTGGTGGACAAGAGTCTGGTATGTCTCCTAAAGGTGCAATCCTTAAGATGGCTCCACTCGGTAAAAAAGGTGAGAAAATGCCTGCAACAGCATTGGCGCAAGCTGCTGGTTGTGTGTATACAGTAAGACTTTCTCCAACAAACATCAAGAAAGCTGCAAAAGTGATCAGAAGAGCGATCTTTGTTGCTAGAGAAGTTGGTCCTACATTTGTTCATGCATATACTTCATGTAACATTGAGTACTCTATCCCTACAGAAGATGTATTTGCGGATGCAAAAGAGAAAGAGAAAACAAGATTCCAATTCGAAGAGTACATGACTGATGAAGCTAAAGCTGTAATTGATCGTGTAGAAGCTGAAGAAAAAGCAGCAAAAAGAGCAAAAAAAGCAGAGGTGGTTTAATATGGCTGAGCAAAAGAAAAAAGAACGATATAATATTAGGATTTCAGGACTAGGTGGGCAGGGTGTTGTAACTACTGCTCACATCCTTGGTTCTACTATGGATAACGCAGGTAAATATGCATCTTTGGTACCATTCTTTGGATCTGAAAAAAGAATGGCACCTGTTGAAGCGTACGTAAGAGCTTCTTCAGAGCCTATTTATGAAGTGGGTGAAGTTGTTTACCCTGACATTATTATGATCTACCATTCACAAGTTATTACACATGGTAAATCATATACAATGCCTTTCTATACAGGTCTAAAACCGAACAGTTTGATCATTATCAATACTGACCATGATGTTCTTAACGAAGACGACATTAAAGTTCTTAATGACCTAAATGCAACAGTTGTACAATTTGACGCAACAGCATTGGCACTAAAAATCGCTGGTACTGAACTTGCTACGAACATGGCAATGATGGGTATGCTTCTTGGTCTTACAAAACTTGTAACAACAGAAAACATCGAAGCAGCGGTAAAAGAAAGATTCTTAGGAACTTCATTCGTTTCTTCTGGTGGTACAGCGATGCTGGATTCTGCTATTGAGAAAAAGTTTAAGAAAAAAGAAGAATTGCTTGCTAAAAACATGGAAGTTATTAACAAAACTTTCGAGATGGCTGATCAAGTAGATATCTCTGGTTCAGAACTAATTGTCAGATTTGACGTATAAGAAAGGGAAATAAATGTATTATGTAGCAAAAGTCGATGCAGACAAATGTGCTGAATATAAATGTAACACGTGTACACTATATTGTCCAGAAGCGAATACGCTTATGTTCGATAAAGACAGAAACACATCATGGGTAGATGAAAACAGATGTAAAGGATGTGCACTTTGTGTATACGTTTGCTCTGACATGCTTGATAGAAATTGTATTACAATGGAAATGGCAGGTCACGAAGAGTAGTCTCTTCAAACCCATTGGTCACCCTCCTGGGTGACCAAGCTAAATGATCTCTCTAATCATCTAGCAATAAAATCAATTAAATCTCCAACATATAAAGCTCAAATCGTAAAATTAAAACAGTTTCATAGCTTAAAACTATGAGTTTGTTAATTTTAGACAATAATGCTAAAATTACGCAATTTAAAACCGAAAGGATTGTAGTGAAAGTTACAGTAGAAAAAGTAGATGATATCAACTACATTATAAGTGGTTCAGTTCAAAATAGTGTGATCGAAGAGAAAGTGGCTAAACTTAAAGAAGAAGCAGAAAAAGCACCAAAGGATGAAAAGTCCACAGATGAAAATATTGAACAAAATGCTGCAGGTCAAGTATTTCAAGATTTCATTAATGCTGGAATTAAAGAAGGTAATTTAGAGGTTGAGAACATTTTGGGTCAACCTGGACTTAAAAAGTATGAGCAGAAAGAGGACAGTATCTACTTTGAAGTAGAAGTCGCTGTCAGCCCTGAGATCAATGTTGATGACATTGATTTCGATGAGATCGCGCCTTCTTACACAAAACCTACTGCAAGTCCTGAAGCTGTAGAAGCAAAACTTGCAGAGTTCGCTCAACAACAAGCGCCGTTTACCAAGCTTGAAACACCAAAGCCTATTGAGGTTGGTGATGTTGCCGTGATCGATTTTACAGGGTATATCGATGATGAACCTTTTGAAGGCGGGAGTGCTGAGAAGTTCAATATAAAAGTGGGTTCTAACAAGTTTATCCCCGGATTTGAAGAACAGCTTGTAGGTATGGAATATGGGGAAGAAAAAGATGTTATCGTCACTTTTCCAAAAGATTATTCAGCAGATGATCTAGCGGGTAAAGAAGCTAAGTTTGTTGTAAAATTGCATGAGATCCAAGAGCAAAAACCAGTGACCATCGATGACGCTTTTGCCCAAAAGGTATTAAACAATAATACAGCAACTGTCGAGACACTCAAGAAACAATTCGGAGAACAAGTTACAGCTGAAGAACTCTCACAGATCTATATGCGTGATCTTAAGCCAAAGATCGTAGAAGCGCTACTTGCTAAATTTGACTTTACCTTGCCAAACAACGTTGTAGAGACAGAGATCGATGCGAAGGTACGTGAAAAGTCAAGAGGATTCACTGAAGAGCAACATAAAGAATATGTTGATGATAAGGAAAAATTCAAAGAGCTTAGAGAGTCCGTACGTGAAGAGGCAAGACAAAGTATCAAGTTGGCACTTATTGTCGAAGCCTTGGCTAAAAGAGAGGGTATTGATGTACATGAACAAGAGGTCATTGCTGCACTAGGGTACCAAGCTACCATGACAGGACAGGATCCACAAGCGTTACTAAAATACTACCAAGATAACAACTTAATGACAGCAGCAAAAATGGGACTCACAGAAGATAAACTTTTTGGGCATATACTTGGGTTCCATAAAGCATAAGTACATTCCTAAGTCATGAATAAAACAGATGAAATCTGGGTTCAATCACTTTGGAATTGGGCAGATGAAAATGCTGTACCTGATCTACAGTGGATTGAACACGATTCATATCTGAAGGGTGGTTATTTCAAAGGTTTGCCAAGAAGCAAAGAAGAGTTATTGAACGTAACTGAGCTCAACCTTCTTGGTATGCAATTGAGTGACCTGCCTGCAGAAATAGGAAATCTGGTACATTTAAAGAAGCTTTATCTTTTAGGGAACCAGCTTACTGAATTACCGCCTGAGATAGGTAAACTTGTCCATCTTGAAGAACTCTATGTTCCAGGCAACCGATTAAGAAGCTTGCCAAAGGAAATAGGGGATTTAAGAAACTTAAAGCTTCTTCTTTTGCAAGAGAATCAAATGACAAACCTGCCAAAAGAGATTGGAAACCTTCTAAGTCTGACTACCTTAGAACTTGGAGGGAACCAGCTTGCATCTCTACCTGAAGAGATAGGAAAACTTACCAACTTAAACAAATTAACCCTTTGGAAAAATAAGCTTACAAAGCTGCCAGACGAGATAGAACATCTTTTAAACCTAAAAGAGTTTGATTGTATTTACAATAAATTAGCGTTGACAAAAGAACATGTGCAATGGCTAGAGACCTTACTAGTCAAAGAGTGTTCAGTCAGTCTATAATATTGCAAAGCTTTATAGGAGTAAATACATTTGTAGTATAGTTTAGCTATACTCACACCATTAATAGTAGGAGAGACAATGCCTTATGATTCAGTTGATAGAGCTTCCATAGAGAGAATGGTACGTGAGTTTTATAGTGACGTACTTCAAGATGATATCCTAGGTCCTATTTTTATCAAAGCTCTGGGGAATGATCTGAAAAACGGTAAATGGTATGAACATCTTAATACCCTCTATAATTTTTGGATGCAGATGATGACAGGTGAGTCACCGTATCAGGGACACCCTTTTCCTCCTCATGCATTTCTAGGACCGCTTCATCGTGAAACTTTTGAACGTTGGTTGGCACTTTTTCATGAGACGGTCTATAGGCTCTTTGTACCTGAGATCGCGGATAAGTTTTACAAAAAAGCCGATATCCTTGCAGAACAGTTTATGGATAATCTTGGTATCAATGACGAAGACGATGAAGATGACGATTACTAAAAAGGAGATGAAATGAGTGAACAGGCAAAAATATTGGCAGAGCTGCAGGCAATTATTATGACCATTTTAAAAAATGGATCTGCTTCAGAGGCAGAAGGTCATAGGATCGATGAACTTGAAGCTTTACTGCATGAGCAGAAATGTTATCAAGAGATCGATCATGAAGAGTACGACTATCTGGGAGAAGAGATAGCAGGTCTCTTTGCTACAGACCATACTACGGAAGCGATAGAGAAAATGTGTGAGAGTGACATTACACCTGAAGATTTTTTTGGCTTTATCTCCTATCATGATGAAGATGAAGAGTATATAGATCTCTTTACTGATGCATTCATCGCAGAGGTACAAAAGGTCTATGTATCAAAGTGTCAACCCTCACAGCCATAGTGTTCTTACGTTTTAGGTTTTCTCTATCATCAGTGATGACAGAGAAAAAAAACTATTTCCCGGTCTTAGCCTGTATCACCGGGTTTTTCATCACAGCCGTCCGGACATCCTCATTTTCATCGATCATCAATTGATCCAATATCTCAGATGGGGTACTTGGATTGACCGCAAGAGAGGATCGCACATTTTCATCTTCATGTTTACTAAGTTCAGTGAGTATCTCCACAGGGGTATTCGGGTTTCCTGCGATCCAATAGGAAAGATCACTGTCCTTGCTTAGTTCAACTAAAGTATCTACAGGTGTATGTAAATGTTCTGCAACAAACTGTTTGACCAGGGGGATCTCATCTTGACTCATTTTCACCAGTGTTTCTGCTGATGTATTGATATGTGCAGCGACACGTACGCGCACAAATGGGTTCTCATCTGTACTTAATTGATCTAAGATCTCAGCGGATGTATTTTCATCTTGTAATAGTGCTAATGCATCTGTATTCATTATCGTTACCTTTATCGTTTTTCATCTTTTTTAGCAATGAATTATTTGATGCATTGTAGCTTTTATATCTTAAATATTAAAGCTTCGCGGTAAGCCTCTAATGTATGAAATAGGGTTTTAAGTGAATTTACAATATGATGGCCTAGAAAAGTCCAAAAGGAATACACATAATAATGGATACAACGATCGATATACACTTTCATGTCACACCGGAACAACAAAAGACAATAGCGTTGAGAGCGTCAGAAAACGGCTTTGATGACACGTCTGCCTATCTAAAAGTAGTCGCACTCAAAACACAGGCATTTACACTTACGCCTGCGGGTTCATCTACTGGTGAAGCATCGGTAGAACTTGGATTCAAGGTCACAGAGGCACAAAAAACAAAAATAGAAGAAAATATGAAAGAGAACGGTTGTGAAGACCTTGCAAGCTATCTCAAATATGTGGCATTGCATGCTGTGGTCACTGCAGTCGTTGAAGTACGTTCTACAGGTAACTTGGATGATATGTTGGCGCGTATTGCCAAAGCAAAGGGTAACGGGTAGTTATTCATTACCGACCTGATACTATAATTAAGATAGAAAAGCTACAATTCACTTCATTAATGATAGAGATACAATAGATCTAAATAATAAGAGTAAAAAGATGACAGAAACAGAAGCATTAGTCAAAGCCAATATTGAAAAATACAAGAAACTGGATAAAGGTGAGTGGGATGACGAAGCCCTTGTAGAGGCGCAGAACAATATAGAGTTCGTCAAGCAATTCAAAGAAGAACTCTCTAAAGAACTTTTTGGACAAGATCAGGCGATCAATGTGGTTACCAACAGTATGAAAACCGCTGTCAAAGATCAAAAAGGACCGAAGGCGACTTACCTTTTTCTAGGACCTCCTGCTACCGGTAAGACCTTCCTTGCTGAACTGATGGCAGAACATATACCTAAGTATAAGATCATGAAGTTTGACATGACACAGTACCATCAGCAAAACGGTGGAGAGCTGTATGGTTATCCTGCCGGTTGGAAAGGGTATGGTGTCGGTCAACTCACGGGCTTCGTACATAGAAACCCTAAGGCGGTTATCGTACTTGACTCCTTTGAAAAGTGTGACAATGTTATTCAGAACAACCTTTTTTCCATCTTTGAAGGTGGTAAGATGCGTGATGCTTGTGGTTGGGACAAGATCACAGACGAACCATGTAATGAAGACCCTGATATTATCTACAATGATGAAAATGCAAACTACCTAGTGGATTTTACAGAAGCGATCTTTATTATCACGACGAGTGTGGGTAAAGAGCTTTACCAAGACTACAGGTTTCAAGATCTGGTTGAAAAAGATTATGTACAAGCCGAATCGATGATCCTGGAAGCCATAAAGAGAGAAAAGAAAAGAGAAAGCAGAAGCGGCGGTGTACAGGAAGCCATCGTACCGGAGCTTGTTTCCAGGTTCTCAAAAGCACACATTGTTCTGTTCAACAAGCTGGAGTATGACGCCTTTGAAAAGATATCCAAAAGGGTGTTCCTGGACTATAAAGATGAGTTTTATGATCAATATAAGATCGAGTTTGTTGTAGGTAAGAATTTTGATAATTTTTTGAAAATACAGATGCTTAACTTCGCTCCGGAACTGGATGCAAGACGTCTTAAAGAGAAGGTGAGTAGCTACTTCTTTAACAGGATCACACAATTCATGCAGGATTCAGACAAGCCGATCATGTATTTCAATCAGATCAAGGTATCCCTCTCTAAAGAGTCAGTAGCATTTCTAAAAGAGCGTGTACTCCCTCTCATTGAAAATGAGACCCTCGTAAGAGAACTCTTTAGAAAAAACACGACCCTTGATATCAATGATACCCTCACTGAGAAGAATGGCATCATTACCTATAAAGTCAATTCGTGCAAGTTCTCACAAGTAGTGAGGATCAAAGATTTTAGTGAAGATGGTCTGGTCTTTGATATCCCTAATGTCTCTTTTAAAGATATCGCAGGCCACCATAAGGCGAAGCAGAGACTAAGAGAAGTCATTAACTTCTTTAAAGAGCCGAAACTCCTGGAAAGTTTTAATATCGCACCGCCAAAAGGTATGCTTTTGTATGGACCTCCAGGTACAGGAAAGACGATGCTTGCAAAGGCTTTTGCCAAAGAGGCGGAACTCCCTTTTATCTCGACTACGGGACTTGAACTGCTTCAACCAGAAAAGACTAAGTCCATCTTTACCAGAGCCAAAGCGTATGCACCGGCTATCATCTTTATTGACGAGATCGATACCATAGGAAGGCGTGATGGAGAAAAGGGCAGGGAAGTACCTATCAATAAACTCTTGTCAGAGATGGATGGTTTTGCAGGTAGAAAAGGGGAAGACATCTTTGTGATCGCTGCGACAAATTACAAAGAGAATATTGATCCGGCCATTATTCGACCGGGAAGGGTAGAGATCCATATAGAGATCAACAATCTTGATAAGGATGCAAGACAGTACTTTTTAGATAAAGTGATCAAAGAGAAGCCTACAAGCGGTACATTTGATATGAAAAAGCTGTTGATGTATACTACAGGATTTACAGGTTCTCAACTTGAAATGCTAGGAAAAGAAGCGTCATTCTACTGTTTACGCCATGGCTTGCCTGCGATCACCCAGGATATCCTCATTGATCAGATCAATACGATCAAATATGGTGAGAGACAGTCATACCTCTCTCTTGAACAGATGTTCGAAGAGACAGCGATCTATGAAGCAGGACGTGCAGTCATCTCCAAGGTCTTAATGCCTCATATCAATATAGAACATGTCAGTCTTACACCTAAAGACAATAATGAGCACTTTATCTCTCATAACTACAGTGATGTACAAGAGAACATGACGGTCAAAGATTTTAAAGACAAGATATCTGTATCATTGGCAGGAAGAGCATCTCAGATCAAACAGTTTGGTGATATAGAAGGAATGGACTCAGGCGCTTCAAATGACTTACAGCAAGCTACACGTGATGCCTACGTTGCTATTGCACATTATGGTATGGATAAAGAGGTCGGGTATATCAATATCAATGGTGTGATAGATGCGCAACACAAATCTATTGCTAATAAGGATACAGAGCATTATCATGAACAAATAGACGCAGCACTTGAACGCTGGATGGCTGAATCTCAACAGAGAGTGGTTGATTTGGTAGATGAGCATTGGGGTACGATAGAAAAGCTCTCTAAAATACTGCTTCAAAAAGAGATCATTTATGCAGATGAATTGGATGAAATAGTCGCTGGATAGTGCAGTTTTGGAGTAGGACTATTAAAGTCTTACTCCATAAAGTGTATTCAAAAGTTCGACTGCATAACTTTTGAATATGGCTCTTTAAATATTCGGAGCCGTTTGTGCATCCCATTTGGAAATATGTTGTGTGTACCACTTTTTAAAGTCTTTTTCCAAAAAGCCCTGCAACTCTTTTGGCCCTTTCAGTACTTCCCATCTTTTGTGAAATTTTTCTAATTTTTTTCTTATGACATCATGGTCACTTTTGTGCATCTGCATGTCAGAGTAGGCACTTTGCTCCATCAGATCTTCTTCTGTTTTAAAGTGCATGGTCGTAAAGGAAATCAATCCCTCCAGAATTTCTCCTGTCTCCTCATGACTGGATCCCGATTTCATTGCTCGATGCAACCGATTAATAAAATCAATAATCTGTTTATGTTGATCGTCAATCTGATCGATTTGAACCGATAAGCTGTTTTGCCATTCCATTAGATTTTTTGAAGCCTCAGGATCCACTTTTTTGGTTGAACCAGTATCACTCTGATCAACACTGGAAGAGGTTTTAAATCCCGTCAGCATCTCTTTGAGATTTCCTGCGATCACAGCAAGATCATCAGCATTGGTATTGATATGTGAACTATTGGACGTAAATTCATTGGTCGCATAGCT
>JBNLDB010000052.1:0-9576 GCA_050304115.1 Sulfurovum sp.
TATGGAGTGCCAGTCAGATCCTTTATAGTCACTCACCAAGTGCATTTTCCTGATAGGGTACCCTATCTCATAGAGTGCTTGAAAGATCTCTGTCACTTCCTCAGAGACCTCTTTATGGACGATGATCTCACCCATCTTCTCTTTACCATTGAAGTCGATATGTTTCAGACGTACATAACGCAGATCTTTTAAGCCTACGGGACAGCCTTCACTCCATGAACCACCTTTTAACATTCTCTCTTTGACCTGTGGAGTGATCTTCGAAATATGAGATTCAAATCCGGCGAAGGACACTACTGATACTGCTGCAATTGTATAAAATATTTTCACCATGTTTTATTATAACGTATTGTATGATTTACCTTCGGTTTGTATCTCTATGGTATATTTATAATAAAAAGAACTATGTTAAGGATAGCACACAATGGAACAATTGAAAACCTACGCCCTGATGACGGGGCTTACCCTGCTGTTTATCTGGTTTGGAGGGATGATCGCCGGAAAGAGCGGGATGATCATTGCTTTTCTTATTGCAGCGGGTATGAACTTTTATGCCTACTATTACAGTGATACACAGGTGTTGAAACATTACCATGCTATACCCGTGGACCATAACTCTGCTACAGGGCTCTATACCATTGTAGAGAGACTCACACATCGTGCCAATCTGCCGATGCCTGCACTCTACATTATCCCGGAAGCGCAACCCAATGCATTTGCCACAGGTAGAGATTATGAACATGCTGCAGTAGCGGTCACGGAAGGTCTATTGAACCTGATGACAGAGGAAGAGGTGGAGGCTGTGATCGCCCATGAACTGAGCCACATCAAACACTACGATATGCTGATAGGAACCGTGACAGCGACCATTGCAGGGGCCATAGCGATGCTGGCACAGTTTGGTATGTTCTTTGGCGGGGACCGTGACAGACCCAGCAACCCGCTTGTAATGATCGCCTTGATGATCATCATGCCGCTTGCTGCCACAGTGATACAGATGACAGTCAGCCGTAACCGTGAATTCATGGCGGATGAAGGCGCGGCAAGAATGACAGGCCATCCTGAATGGCTGCAGAGCGCCCTGGCGAAGCTGGATAACTATGCCAGAGGCACCCTGATGCATGATGCAGACCCGCAAACCGCACATATGTTCATCATCAATCCTTTCACGGGGAAAGATATGTCGCTCAAACAACTCTTCAGTACACACCCGAGTACGGAACAGAGAATAGAGAGACTTGAAGCGTTAAAGTAATATAATAACTCTTAATGAAAGTGACAGCACCGTTTGCTTTACAGACCACTTAAGAGAGTTATTTGACCATGTCCCCATTTGCCATACAACTTACCCATGGATGTCTGATCTCAGACATCGAACAAGAAGACCAGAACAGTTTTCAGGCACTGCAGCAATTAGGTGCCCTAGAAGAAGTAGACGGGCTTTGGAAACTCAAATCCATCTACCGTGTCGGTAGACTTTACCTAGGTAAAGATGGCAGAGGGTATGTCGAGGCAGAGTTCAAGGAACAAAAAGACCTGCTGATAGAACCTGATGACCTTTGGGGTGCAAAGCATGGAGATGTGGTCGTTGCCAAGCGTATCATTGCTAGACGCGGACGTGCCAGTGGAAAGGTACAGCTGGTCATAGAAAAAGCCCATCTCTTTACGATCGCCTATACGCACAGGGACGAATCGGATAACTTCCTTATACTCGACATCCGTACCGGGGAACCCACCCATGCCGTCATGGAAGGTATGGACCTCAAAGCGTTTAAACTGGGGACGGTTTTGAAAGTAGATGTCGATACAGATAAAGTACTTGAAGTCATGGGGATCCTGGATGATCCCAAAGTCGATGAGAAGATCTCACTTGCACTCTATGAACGTGAAGATGAATTCCCGCCGGAGTGTGTCACAGATGCACTGGAGGTTGAAGTGGAAGTCACCAAAGAGGAACATCCTGACCGTGTAGACCTTACACATCTTGATTTCTGTACGATCGACCCGGTGACTGCAAAAGATTTTGATGATGCGATCTATTTTGATATGGAGACCTATACCCTCTATGTTGCCATTGCTGATGTCAGCCACTATGTACCTTTCTTTACCCACATAGACAAAGAGGCAAAAAAAAGAGGTTTCACCACCTACCTGCCGCACAAATCTTTTCCTATGCTTCCTCGTGAACTCAGTGAAAATATCTGTTCTCTCAAACCCAAAGTGGACAGACTTGCCTTTGTATCGAAGGTTACCTTGGACAGGGCAACACTGAAACCGCTAGAGGAGGAGTTCTTTGAAGCGATCATACACTCAAAACACCGTTTTAATTATGACAATATCGATGAGATACTGGAAAAAGGTACGGCAGGTGTGACCGATACGGTAGCACAGATCCTCACATGGCTGCTCCCTTTACAGAAAATAACGGTCAGGTTGCGCAAGGAACGGCTCAAACACGGCTTTGACTTTAGATCCGAAGAGACAAAACTTACGATTGATGCATCACATCTACTTGTCAGCACAGAGATAGAGACAGGTACACCGTCACATTCACTCATAGAAGAGTGTATGCTTTTAGCCAACCAGGCTGCGGCGAAACGTTTTACCGGTGAAGGTGACAGTATCTTTCGTATCCATGAACCACCGCAACTTGCCAAGATGGAAGCGTTACTGACGGAACTTGCCGCCATCGGTCTCTATGTTGAAGAGTATGAAGATGCGCCTTCTCTCATACGTGCCATACAGAAAGAAGCGGCAAAAATGAACCTCTCCTCGGAAGTCGATGCGATGGTCATCAAATCGTTACGGCGTGCAAGCTACTCGGCACAGAATGTGGGACACTTTGGACTGGGGTTCAGCCACTACAGCCACTTCACCTCACCCATACGTAGATATGCCGACCTCATCCTGCACCGTCTTATCAAAACACAGCTGCGTGATGAGCCTGAAGAGGCAAGTTACCTGTTGCGAAATATTGAACCTCTCTGTGCAAGGGTGAGTGAACTTGAAAGAGATGCGACCAAAGCGGAATGGGACTTCAGGGACCGTAAATTTGCACGTTGGGCAGCCACACACATCGGTGAACTCTTCGAAGCAGAAGTCGTCGAAGTGGAAGAGAGTGCCAAAGCAGTGCTCCTAGGCGAGATCAAAGGGGTGACCGTACATCTCAGGGGCGACAATGTGATGCTTTTTGATAAAATTAAGGTCAAGATCAATGAGGTCAACATACCACAAGCCATTATCATGGTGGAATTCGTTGAGAAGTTGAGTAAAGATGCTATGGAATTAGCCTAATGTACCAAAGAGAATTTGACCAGAGACTCAAGCAGGCTTTACCGAAGGCTGTCTTGTTGTATGGTGAAAATGACTATCTCATAGACCACTACATCGATACCTATATCCAGAAAACGGATGCAAAAGAGAGTATGCTCACGCTCTATCACGACGAGTGGGACTTTGAACAGGCAAAGAATTTTCTCTCCCAAACCTCTCTGTTCGGCGGTACCAATCTCGTCGTGGTCAAACACGACAAAAAAATACCCAAAAAAGAACTCGATATTCTCATAGAACTCGCCAACAAAAGTGAGGATAACTACTTTCTCTACGGTTATGGGGGTGCTGCCAAAGATGCCAAGAGTATGCAGGCTGCCTTCAGTGAGAAAAAAGGCGGGGTATGGGTACGGTTTTTCGAACCGAACATTCGTGAGGGTATCGCTATGCTGCAGCAAAAGGCACAGCAGATCCATCTTGACATTGACCACTATGCCCTGCAGCATCTGATGCTCCTGCTCAATAACAACCTGGCACTCTGTGCCAATGAACTGGAGAAACTTGCCATTCTTGGCATGAAAGTGACCAGTAAAGATATCGATCGGCTTGTCTACTCGACCGCTCCCCTGGCAACCGAACAGCTGCTTATAGACCTTTTTAACAAGAAGCCTATCACCTCAACCATCACCAAACTGCTTGATCTGGGTGAAGATGAAGCGTCACTGCTTCGCTCTACGCAATATTTTGTCAATCAGATCTTTTTGTTCCATGCCTATATCAAACTCCATGGTCATGTAGATTCGGCTGCCATACTGGGCTATAAACTGCCCAAACAGATAGAAGAGCAGAAAGCACAGTTGGCCTTGCGTGTAAAATCCGCTGCATTGCTCAAAATTTTTGAACATTTACTGGAGAGTGAGATACTCATCAAAAAGGCTTCCGCTACACAAAAAGAGGTTTTGGTCTACAGTATGCTGATCAAACTGCAAGGATATCTGTAACTTAATTTTTTTATTCTGAATTTTAATGAGTTGAATAGAATATAGTTGTCGAAGATTTTTGATATTTTGTACTTAGAATTGGAAGTTTGGGTAAGAGAGCTTACATATAGGTAAGTGACCGCACCCATCTTTCAAAGATGAGTGCAAAATATCGAAAAGATCGACAACTATGAGAAGAGTTCTCTCATTACTCCTCCAAACCACTCTCTGGTCGCTTTTGCAGTACCTTGGGACCTGAACTTACCGCCACCGTCTTTTGGCTTAGGCACATTGCCTTTACCTACCAGCTTACCGCTTGGATCCGCTGTAAAGGTATGTGTCACCATGATCGCCTCTTCTGGTTTTCCACTTACCATAGAATAACATACATTTGCCGCTTTAGCCGGAAGACCTGCTTTAGGATCATTTGCTTTCGCGTTCAATTGATCAGTGATCTGTCCTGCTGCTCTGTGTGCTGCCCAGATAGCTGTTTGTCCACTTGGTGGTATGGCATGTGTCACCGCATCACCGATCACATAGATATTTGGATCTGTCTTGGATCTGAAACTGTACCCATCCATCATTGCATACCCTGCACCATCGACTTCAATACCGGCCATAGCCACAACAGGCGAACACTTGTTGATAGGTATAAGGTTACACACTTCATACTTCTCTGTCTTCAATACACCTTCATCATCCGCTTCATCTTCAAACACTTTATAGGTAACGACTTTTTTCTCCGTATCGATATCCACAACTTCGGTCAAACCGTGATACTCAATGATATCCGGGAAGATATCTTTCCAAGACTCTTGAAACGCTGCCCCTTTAGCAAATTTACCGTTTCTTGTATCCAGTGCGATCACTTTTCCTTCGATACCTTCCTTCTTAAGATAATTCGCTACCATAGCTATTCTCTCATACGGTGCCGGAGGACATCTATACTTTCCTGTTGCTGGTGGTATGATGATCACGTTACCGTCATCCATATTCTCAAGTTGCCGTTTCAGCGCAATGTGTTCATTTCCCGGCATCAATGCAGCTGGACAAGCTTGTGAGACTTCTGCGATCTTTTCGGAAGACCAAGTAGGGAATTGTTTTTCGTAATCATAAGCGATACCAGGAGAAAGGACAAGCATATCATAAGCGATATCTCCCGCAGTGGTTGTTACCGTCTTAGCTTTTCTATCGATAGACGTCACTGTCGCATGTACAAAATCATAACCATACTTTCCAGCCGGCTGAAAATAGTCACCTACGAAAGTATCTAAACTGACACCATCAAGGCCACCAAGCAGTGTGTTAGAAAAAGGACAAGCCATAAAGATATTGTTTTTCTCGATTACGGTTACTTCAATGTTTTTATCTTTCTTTCTAAGTGCTTTGGCAATAGTCAATCCTCCAAAGCCACCACCAACAATCACCACTGATTTTCCACTTGTCTTCTTCGGGGTTGATTTTTTCTCGCTTGCTGTCGCAATCCCTGGCATTGCTGCAGCCGCTGCAGCAACACCGACAAGTTTAAATGTGTCTCTCCTATTCATTGCCATAATGTCTCCTCTTAAAATGGTATATTGTTTATCACTTTACATAAGATAAAGTGATTCTATTATGACAAAAGTTTACTTTAAATCAACAATTTTGAATATAATAATGAATAATTTTGAAGATATGATCAGAATTCGTTCTGATGAGATATGATGTTGAGCATCATATCTTGTCGTTTGCTCTTATAATCGAATGATGTCCGCAGAGAAATTTTTAAGTGTCTGTACTTTTACCTCTTCTTTCGTAAGCTTCTTAGCTTTTCTTCTGTTGCCATAGAACTTTTTGAACTCATCTTTAAATGCATCAAAATAATCCTGGAACTTCACCGGACCCAATACGGCAACTGCCCACATGTTATCCTCTTCATCCACTTCCAAAATAATAGAGGCCAACCCCTGCTTAGCCGGTCCACCTACGACTTTCCCCCCTTGTTTGGGTTCAAATCTCGACAGATGTGACATACATACAAACGCACCACCCTTGTAAGCTGTTGTTGTACCTTTCTCATCTATATAATGGAACATACTCATCTCAGGCTGGGGATGGGTCAACTGATGGGGGCAGATGGCAGAATAGGCAACGATCGTACCTTTGGCGCCTACACCTCCCCTATAGATATATTTCGTACCGTCTTCTGCTGTGAGTTCAATATCTTTTTCTGTCGGTGAAGTGAGATTTACCATAAGGGCTGGAGTACCCACATACGGATAATTGAATACATAATTTTCCTCCACTGCCAAAGCAGAAGCTTTGATAGGATTTCCTTCAGCATCTTTCAGTTGTACTTTTTCAAAAGGTTGAAACAAACTTCCATCTTCGGCATAAAGTCTTTGAGTGATCATTGATGGAGCAATGGCGACTGCCATGACTGTCGTAGCGGATAACTGTAAAAAATTTCTTCTTTCCATAAGGTATACCTTCCATAATAAATTAGCTTTATCAAATCATACAAAAATACTGATTAATCTTAAGTTTAGTACCACTAAAAGGACGAGAATAACGCTCTAATGTGCAGCTAAGAAATAATATAGTAAAATATCGCTTCCAAAATTCTTGCTCATTTTTGGACAGCTCTATTCGCATCAGTGAATGATACCGCTGTATACATGGGCTATTAAACCAAAAGGAAACAATATGACTTGTTATGAAACACTGTTTGTAGTTAAACCTACACTTACAGAAGAAGAGATTGCAGCACAAATTACGAAAGTAAAAGATGTTCTTGCTAAAGAAGGTGCCGAGCTAGTTGCTACGAATGACATGGGTATGAGAAAACTTGCATACCAAGTAGAAAAACATAACAGAGGTTACTATACTGTTCTTTTCTATAAAGCAGAAGGTGCAACGATCCAAGAGCTTGAGAGAAATCTTAAGATCAATGAAGATATCATTAAGTTTTTAACTGTGAAATATACTAAAAACAAAGAGATCGCACAGTTTGACAAGCTTGTAGCAGAAGCAAACAAAGGTACAACAGAGACAAAAGCACCTGAAGCAGAAGCGACAGAAGCATAATCAACCATAGATTAGGAGCCACCTTATGTACAACAAGATCATTTTAGCCGGAAACCTCACTAGAGATATTGAGATTAAATATACACAAAGTGGAAGTGCCATCGGTAATACTGCCATCGCAACTTCACGTAAATTCAAATCTGCAACTGGTGAGCAAAAAGAAGAAGTTCTCTTTATCGACCTTACTTTTTTTGGTAGAACGGCTGAAATTGCGAATCAGTACTTACGTAAAGGTAGCAAAGTTTTAGTAGACGGAAGATTGAAGCTAGACCAGTGGACAGCACAAGACGGAAGCAAAAGAAGCAGACACTCTGTAACTGTAGAGAACCTTCAAATGCTTGGAGGCAAGGATGAAGCAGCACCGATGGGTGATAACGGATATAGCCAAAGCGGGCCATCAGACTATGATATGCCATCAAATAACAGCTATAGCCAACCTGCGCCATCTGCTCCGAAAGCTGCACCGCAACCTACCTCAAACATTCCAGAAATTGACATCAATGAAGATGAAATACCGTTTTAAAATATACTAAATAACAAGTGTAAATAACTATAAACCAACTTCCCAATATATAGGCCTTAAACTACTATTTACACTTTTTATCAACTTATTTCCATTATGCTATAAAATATAACAAAAAAAATGGAAACAAGAATGATGCCTTACACTATAAAAAAAGTCATGTTTACTACTGGGGAAAGACTCCCAATGCTGATAGATAATGAAACTGGGTTTCCTGATTACTGGAATACTCTTTTTTCTATTACTCAACATATTTAGATGAATATAATTATTAGAAATCCATTCGAGCACGAATACCAAATAAACCAATCACATTATCATTAGGATTAAGCGCAGGATTTACCAAGAGTTGAAAATTTGGAGTTATCACAAGGTTTTCACTTAAATGTAGGTTGTAAAACATTTCAGCTGTAAATTGATCATCAAGTTTTTGTTGGAATGTTGTTTCATTTGGTCGCGAGAGATTAAGTCCTACACCTAGAGTATCTTTACTGTTCTCGATATAATAGCCTAGTCCTATCGAGAGAGATGCTTCATACAGGCTATCACCATCTTCTGCCCATCCACCCCTGATAAATGGTAACCAACGATCTTCTATAATACTTGACACAGAAAAAGCAATACCCCATCCATCAGGTATGCCAGATTCGATACGTTCATCAACTTGCCAGAATGTAACATGGATATTTTTCAAAAAAAGTGCAGGCTCATTTTTTTCAGCAGAGGTCCAACCAAATTCAACTGTTTTAAAGGTCTCAAAATCATTAAAAAATGTATCGATACCACTTCCAATATCTGTTGCATCTGCATTTGCATCTGCAATACCTGCCACAATATAGATATTATTTGTTATAAAACTACCGATCATGGCCCCAAGTGCACCATCTGGAAGATTACCTATTGTACCTGATCCTGTTTCAAAGGCTAAGTTAGTAAAAGAAGTCCAGGGACTAGCCAATGCATAAACATCTACGTAATCAGTTATATCTAAATATCCAACATAAGTGATCCCTCGCCCATCATTAAAACCCTGTCTCCAAAATAAATGAGTCGCTCTCCACCCTTGGCCATTGAAAACAGTATTGTTAAGTCCGGCATAGCCCAATTCAAACCCTAAATCTTTTGGCGAAACATCAGTGTAGGAATGGCGGTTTTCGAACTTAAATACAATACCACCTGTATCATTTGTTCCGCGACCAATAAAGTTCCATCTTCCATATAAACGGAAAACTCCACTGGCAGAAATATCATCCCCTAAACTATTAGTCGCTGCATAACCAGCTGTATTATAATCAATCCCAAAAGAGAGTCCTGTACGATCTTCCAGATCATCTTTCCAATCATACCAATCTTTTAAAGATCTATCTTTCTGATCAACAATCAGCTGATGATATACGGTTGCCGGGCTAGTAAATGCATTTGCAGCTTGAAGATCATGTTTTGATTCTGCGTAACTGGCAGTAGTAGATGCAAGTAGACATCCTAGAATAGCTATTTTCATTGATCTATGTTGTGACATTTCTCTTACACCGTCCTATTTTATAAAAAAATCCGTTTGTAAAGGATGTTGAAAAATTACACCCATCAATACTCCCTCAACATTATATTTTCCCTTTTCCCAATGTCTTACATCGATCTGAGCCATATACATTTTATTTTTAAGCTCTATAAAGCCTTCCGATGTAGGTTCTAGATTGGAGAGCTGTTCTGATGTCAATTTTTTGAAGGGGTCATCGT
>JBNLDB010000053.1:0-9509 GCA_050304115.1 Sulfurovum sp.
CGATAACACCATCATCAACAAAGAGGTCTGTAAGTCCTACAGCCTGGTCCAGAAGTCCTCCGGGGTTATTTCTTAGATCGAGGATGATACCCTTGGCATTCTTGTGCTCTTTCATGGCGTCTTGTACACCTTTCACTACTTTTTGGTCAAAAGAAGTGACATGAAGATAAAGTAGGTCATCTTCTATGGTCTTTGCATAGACAGACTGAATCTTGATGATATCTCTGGTGATCTTCACTTCTAGAGGTTTGGCTTCACCTTTACGGATGATGGTTAATACTAAAGAAGTTTTAGGCTTCCCTCTCATCAGTTTTACCGACTCATCAATACTCATACCGATGGTCGCAGAGTCATTGATCTTCAAAATGATATCACCGGCCTTGATGCCCGCTTTATCTGCAGGTGTATCACTGATAGGAGCGATCACGGTCAATGCACCGTCTTTCATACCTATAGAGATACCCAAACCTCCAAATTCACCTTTTGTCTGGACAGAGAGGTCTTTGAACTCTTTAGTGTCCATGAAAGAGGAGTGGGAATCGAGATTGGCCATAAGCCCCTTGAGTGCTTTATCTACAAGGTCTGTGGTATTGACATCATCTACATACTGGCTCTCGATCACATTAAGAATTTGTGTAAATTTGATGTAGGCTTCCAGTTTCTCTTTGGCTGTGGAAGCTGCATGTGTTTTTGTAGCAGTATCCTTAGCCTGAGCGAAAGATCCAAACATGTATGCGACGCTTAAAGTGCTTACAAGTCCCGCAACAATAACTTTTTTGCTTTTCTTGATCATTAAGGTGGTGTCTCCCTATGAGAATTGGTTTATAATTTTATTTAAAATCATCTAAGAGGTTGCTTTGAATCCTCTGTATTACTATACTTAAGGAAGGTTAACCATTTTTTAAAGTGCTGCTATCCCTAAGAAGAGAGCCCCTTTTTTACCATACGTTTTAATTGCTTTATTGTAGCGTCTGAAGTGTCTCCTCCATAAGAGAGAGCTTCATAAGAGCTATCCACCGCTTTTATGGCACTATTTTCCGGGTGCTCTTTGATGTATCTTAAGAGGTATTGATGCATGGTTTCATCTTTTTCTCTGACATATCCTTCTTTTTTGAGCTTTTTGAGAAGCGGTTCCATGATACAAAGTATTTTATGTGTACAGCGGGGACGACGGAAATAGAGTGTGATACCAAAACTGATCATGACGAGAAGCAGTAAAGAGAGTACAAAAAGTAAGACAAATCTGGGATTCTCTTTTGCGTATTGGATCAGCTGGAGTTGACGTATATGACTGTAGTAGAGGATCCATGTCTCAACCTGATATTTGATATACATCAAATAGAGATTTGCTTTTTCGATCACTGTCTTGTTTTCTTTCGTGGTATTCGTACCTAATAACTGCGCGGTATCGCCGTCTATCTTAGATGCACTGCTCGTAGTTTCAAATCTCACCCAGTGTCCATCAATATAGAGTTCCGCCCAGGCATGAGCATCACGCTCTTTTACGGCGAGATAATTATTGAGACTGTTGGCAATATCTGCTTTATAGCCTGTGACGATCCGTGAAGGTATTCCTGCCATACGGGCCATGGTTACAAATGAAGATGCAAAATGTACACAGTACCCCAAACGTTGGTCAAATAAAAAACTGTCTGCACTGTTATTGGTATCAAGAGGTTTCGGTTTTAAACTATAGGTCAAGCTCTGGTTTTGAAAAAATGTAACAAGCGCAGAAGCTCTTTTCTCTGCATCTTGAAAGCGTTTTTTTATTTTCTGTGCTTCCTGATATGTTTTGGGATTGCTTTTTGGATCAAAATAGGTTGAAGCATCAAGTGTGTTTTGATCCAAATTCTCATGGAATGTAGGTGTTAATACAGAACGTGCAGCATAATGCATAGGGGATTTTATAGGCTTTTCAACGGTACTTATGAGATCTCTATCCATTTGCGAATCATTTACAGCCCGTGCAGGCATATCCAACAGATAGATCCAGCGTTTTTGTGTAGGATAGAGGGTTACTTTATAGTCTACTTTTTCTCCCTTTATAGGAACATAGCTTTTCTCTTCTCTTTTGATATAGTTGGGAAGTGCTTCCCAATGGTCTTTTTTATCCACATAAAGTATACTGCCTCTGAAATAGAGTTTGTCAGATGTGGGGACTGTCTTGTCAAAACCCACCTCCATGACAATCCGGTCTGAAGGGACAAGCAGTGCTTTAGAATCCAAGAACATTGTACCGTCATGTCCCATGCGCTGTATATTTTCACCTTTAAATCCGTAGTCTGCATGATCGAATGAAATTCTCGGAAAGAAGATAAAAAGCACGACCACCCAGGGTAGGGAGTACATGAACATCACCATGCTTGATCGGAAGCTTTCTATCATATCTCCACCCATTCGGTGTGCCAGCAGAAGCCAAAGCAGAAAGAAAATTTCGAATATGACATAGGAGAGCATGATAATACTATGAAAGAAAAACAGAGATAAAGCCAAGAATAACATAGGGGAGAGCAGTAGGTAAAAGTTGATCTCTCTCGTCAGCCTTTGCATGGAAACAACGATGATCAGGACATAAACGAGTAGCTCCAGAAAAAGTTTTAAACGTGAGAGACCTCTGAATGAAAAGAGACCGTACATCGACAAATAGAGTGCCAAGATCCCCATCAGAAAGACAAAAAGTATAAGATATTTGTCTGTAGGTGTTTTCTTTAGGATTATCAATACCAACACCATGAAGGAGAAGAGCAACATGGGTACTTTCAATATAAGCATCAACGGCAAAAGCACGATAATATAGGCGCTGTCTAAAAGAGCCAATGGAGAGAGTTTAGTATCTTGCAAGTGTTTCAAGGATAACATCTGTACTCTCCTTTACTGAATTTAAGACTCTGTTGGGCATCTGTATGATGAAGGGCAGGTTCTGTTTTTCACATTCGAGTACCCATAAACAGAGCTGTGATAAACGTGCTTCATCATTTGTACCTGCTGCATAAAAATTGAAAACCAGTTTAGGTGTCTGTGTCTCTTTACTGAAGACTTTGACGGACATCTCTCCTTTTGCCACAGATGCCCAGTGGATATGAGAAAGTTTTTGTGAGCCATCATAGGCACGCAAGCCATCAAACTCTTTTTCTTCCCCATATGAGGTTTCTTCCTGCTGTAAAAAGGAATGCAGGTGTATGCCTTTGGGCTCAGGGTAGACCATCCCTTGATAGGAGTCATCTATCTTCATAACCAAGCGTACGGTTGAAAGCGGATACTTACTTTCCAGATAGCAGCCTTTATGGGTGAAACTGCCGCGTTTATCGGGGAATACAGGTATCTGGACGTTCATTGATGTGTCACCTTTGATCGGTTCCAGAGGTATAGAAGTATCACCATGACGAAGTATGACAGACCATGATGTTGTTGCTGAATCATTCTCTATCTGCATAGAAAGATGCCCCTCTTGATGAGCGAAGAGACGTCCGGGACGGCCATAGGAGGCTTGAAGATGTCCAAGATTCAAGATCCCTATCGGCCCTGCAGAAAATGCAAGAGAAAACACAAAAAAAAGTGTAATGTATACGAGGTTGAAATCATGCATATAGGCTTCTAAAAAAAGCCCGAAAAGCAAAACTACTACCACTACACTGTACCGCGTAGCATGTTGGTCTATACGTTTATATATCTGAGCGAATGTGCGTAAAGATTTCATGATGGATACGTTTTGCAGTGGTGGGACCTTCTTTAAACTTCAGGCGGTGTGAGCAGACGACCGCAGTGACTGCCTGCAGATCATCCGCAGTGGCATAGGTACGACCCTGCAGCATTGCCCAGGACTTGGTCATGGCGGTCAAAGAGAGTGCCCCGCGTGTAGAGAGTCCATACTCAAACAACCCACTCTCTCTTGTATAGGCAATGATCTCCTGAAGAAAATCCAGCAGGGTTTCACTGAGTGTGACCTCTGAAGCCTGTCTCATATAGCTTTCTATCTGTTGGGGGGTCAGCAAGGTATCAGACATAGCAGAACTATGTCCTCTTTCACCTTTTAGGATCTCTCTTTCTGAATCTTTGTCCGGATAGCCAATGCCAAATGAACACATAAAACGATCCAGTTGGGAGGTGGGTAAAGGAAAAGTACCTACCTCCTCATGCGGATTTTGTGTCCCTATGACAAAGAATGGCCTGGGTAGTGTATGCAGTCTCCCGTCTATACTGATGGATCCCTCTTCCATAGCCTGAAGTAGGGCAGATTGGGTTTTAGGCATGGAGCGGTTGATCTCATCAGCCAAAAGAAATGAGGTAAAGATAGGACCCTTTTTAAAGATGAAAGCACCTTCTTTCTGGTTATAGTAGTTGACCCCGAGTATGTCTGAAGGTAGCATGTCAGAAGTGAATTGTATACGGCCAAAGTCAAGCCCCAGGACTTGAGAGAGATGTTTTGCCAATGTTGTTTTACCCACACCGGGGATATCTTCCAAGAGCAAATGCCCGCCTGCGAAAAAAGTCGCTAAAGACAAAGCGATGGTCTCTCTTTTTCCTACTAAATGGGTCTCTATGGCATCAATAAGAACGTTAAATTCTGAGGCAAATGTGTAATTCATAGGAGTATCATAACGTAAATTACTTTGAAATTTTGTATAGCGTTAATCTGAACTATATCCTTGCAATCACGTATAGATTTGGTTGAGATATTTTATTACACATCGAGTGCACTAAAAACAAGTATAGTAAAGCAGATAAATGCGATTGTTATTTTGTAGAGTCATATATTAGGTTATCTTTTATTTAGTAATGAAAAAGGAAACATATGAAAACGCTTACAAAAGAAGAGATAGACAACTTCTCTGCCATTATGCATGGCCGGGTCGTTACAAGTGAAGAGAGTGACTATGACGAGATACGCAGTATATGGAATGCCATGATCGATCGTCGTCCGGATATTATTGCACGATGTAGTGGAACTGCTGATGTTGTAAGCTGTATAAAGTTTGCCAGAGATAGGGGTATTGAATTCTCTATAAGAAGCGGGGGACATAACATTGCAGGTAGCTCTATACGAGATCATGGTTTAATGATAGATCTCTCAACCATGAATTCTGTATTTGTAGACAGTAAGAATCGTATTGCCTATGTAGAACCAGGTGCAACATTGGGAGATGTTGATCATGAAACCCAACTGTATGGTTTAGCTACCAGCCTTGGTATCAACTCGACCACAGGTATTGCAGGATTGACACTGGGAGGCGGTTTTGGTTGGCTGTCACGTAAATACGGAATGACCGTTGATAATCTGATCGGCGCTCAAGTCGTCACGGCAAATGGCGAATCCATTCATGTAAGTGAGGATAAATATCCTGATCTTTTCTGGGCGATTCGTGGGGGTGGCGGTAATTTCGGTATCGTTACTAGATTTGAATTTCAACTACACCCTGTAGGCCCGGAAATTTTTTGCGGTTTGATCGTATTTCCATTTGAGTCTGCAAAAAGTATCTTACAACAATATCGTTTGTATACGGCAAAAGTACCTGATGAATTAAGCATTTGGTCTGTCATACGAAAAGCACCGCCTCTGCCTTTTTTACCAGAAGAGGTTCATGGTAAAGAAGTAGTGGTGATGGCGTTTTTGTATACCGGTGATGAAAAAACGGGTCAGGAACTCATTGAACCTGTTAGAGCATTTGCCAAACTGTATGGCGAGTTTTCCGGAATGATGCCATACAAAGAGTGGCAACAAATTTTTGATCCTCTCCTTACCCCAGGGGCAAGAAACTACTGGAAATCACATAACTTTGAAATTTTAAATGATGAAACCATTGATGTGATCTCAGACTATGCATCCAGGATCCCCTCAGCTGCAAGTGAAATATTTATTGCCCAGATGGGTGGCTATACAAGTAGACAGCCTCTGAATAAAACTGCTTATGTGCATAGAAAAGCCAATTATATCATGAATGTACATGCACGTTGGGATGAAAGTCATGATGATGCTTTATGCATTGATTGGGCTCGGGCATTTTTCAACAGTGCAGCGCCGTATGCTATGGGTGGTGCCTATGTGAATTTTATGACCGAAGAAGAGTCTGAGCGTGTCCCTTCTGCCTATGGTGAAAATTATGCCAGATTGGCTGAGATAAAAGAAAAATATGATCCGGAGAATATCTTTAATTTGAATCAGAATATCAAACCACACTGATACTATCTGTTTAGTGCTATCTGAAAAGAGTCTGCATCACTGCTCTTTAATGAGTATAATTAATATTACTAAATAAACTTGACAAGAAGTGACTAAAGGTTGTATAATAATTCAAATTTAAATCATTTTAAGGAGTTTATTCTATGAGTATACTTGAAAAATTAACCAATCAAATGCAAGGAACGATCGAATCGGGGGTATCTTTAGCATTACATAATAAAAATCAAGAAGTACAGCCAATACACCTTTTGTGGGCACTACTTACGAATTCAGGATCTATTTTACATCAGGCACTAAATAAAATGAATGTCGATAAGGCAGCCATTGAATTAGAGACAAAAAGCATTGCCAACAAATTGCCAACCGTTTCTTCGGTGACCAAAGAGAACATTAAACTCTCACAAAACCTGGTACGTACCTTGCAAAATGCAGAGGGTGTGATGACGGCAAACGGAGACCAGTATCTTGCTGTAGATGCATGGCTTATGGCAAACGTGGGAGAGAGTTTTATACGTGATACGATGTCAAAGTATCTTGATATCTCTGAATTTGAAAAGACTTTGGAGAGTATTCGTGGCGGAAAACAGATAGACTCACAAAGTGGAGATGAAACCCTTGAAGCTCTTGCGCAGTATGGTATAGATCTGAACCAAAAAGCACTGGATGGTGAGCTTGATCCAGTCATCGGTAGAGATGAAGAGGTACAGCGTATGATGCAGATCCTTATCCGTAAAACGAAAAACAACCCAATACTCATAGGTGAACCGGGTACAGGTAAAACAGCTATCGTGGAAGGACTGGCACAAAGGATCGTCAATAAAGAGGTACCTTTAAGTCTTCAGAACATGCGTGTCATCTCACTGGATATGAGCAGACTGATCGCCGGAGCAAAATACAGAGGTGAGTTTGAGGACAGACTCAAAGCGATCGTAGATGAAGTCAAAGAGGCAGCCAATGTCATCCTGTTCATCGATGAGATCCATACGATCGTCGGTGCAGGTGCATCGGAAGGAAGTATGGATGCTGCAAACATCCTCAAACCGGCCCTTGCACGTGGTGAACTTCATACTATCGGTGCAACGACACTCAAAGAGTATAGAAAGTACTTTGAAAAAGATGCTGCACTGCAAAGACGTTTCCAGCCGGTGAAGGTTGATGAACCAAGTATCAATGAAGCGTTGCAGATCCTGAGAGGTATCAAAGATAAGTTGGAAGCACACCATAACGTCAATATTACAGACTCTGCTTTGGTCGCAGCTGCGAAACTCAGTGACCGTTACATCACGGATAGATTTTTACCGGACAAGGCCATTGACCTGATAGATGAAGCTGCAGCAGAACTGAAGATGCAGATCGAATCTGAACCTACAGATCTTGCGAAGTCTAAACGTGATATATCAACGCTTCAGGTTGAAAAAGAAGCACTCAAGATGGAGGAGAGTGATAAGAACACTGCCCGTCTTGAAGAGATAGAAAAAGAGTTGGCTGATCTGGAAGAAAAACGTGTATCGCTTCAGAATCAATTTGATAATGAAAAGAATGTCTTCAATGAGATCGCTGAGATCAAATCAAGCATTGATTCACTCAAAACACAGGCAGAACATGTAAAAAGAGAAGGTGACTTTAACAAAGCTGCAGAGATCGAGTATGGTCAGATCCCTGCGCAAAAAGAGAAGCTAAAAAGTCTTGAAGAGAAGTGGACACAGATGATGTCTGAAGGTACTCTGCTTAAGAATTCTGTAGATGAAGAGATGATCGCCAGCATTATAAGCCGTTGGACAGGAATCTCGGTGAGCAAGATGCTACAGGGTGAAAAAGAGAAGATACTTGCGATTGAAAGTATTCTCAAAGAAGAGGTTGTGGGGCAGGAAGAGGCACTCAAAGCAGTTGCCCGTGCCATTAAACGTAATAAAGCAGGATTAAGTGATATCAACCGTCCTATCGGTAGCTTTATGTTCCTAGGTCCAACGGGTGTAGGTAAAACACAGGTAGCCAAAACGCTTGCAAAATTCCTGTTTGACTCAGAGAAGTCATTGATCCGTATCGATATGAGTGAATATATGGAGAAACATGCTGCCAGCAGACTTGTGGGTGCACCTCCTGGGTATGTCGGTTATGAAGAGGGTGGACAGCTGACTGAGGCAGTAAGAAGAAAACCTTACTCAGTAGTACTCTTTGACGAGATAGAAAAAGCACACCCTGATGTCTTCAATACACTCTTGCAGGTACTGGATGACGGACGTTTGACAGACAACAAAGGTGTTACGGTCGACTTTAAGAACACGATCATTATCATGACATCAAACATTGCATCTGACAAGATCATGACGATCACAGACAAAGAAGAGAGAAGGGCAGCGGTAAATGATGAACTGAAACGAAACTTTAAACCGGAATTCCTTAACCGTTTGGATGACCAGGTGATCTTTAATCCACTCGACCTTGATGCCATTACGAGCATTGTGGATATTTTATTTAAAAGTATCCAGAGTAAACTGGCAGAACGTGATATTACGATCACACTGACAGATAATGCAAAAGCATATATCGCTGAAGCCGGTTTCGACCCTGTCTATGGTGCCCGTCCGTTAAAAAGAGCACTCTATGAAGTGGTGGAAGACAGACTTGCAGAACTCATACTGGAAGATAAGGTGGTTGAAGGTTCATCTGTAAGCTTTGATGTTGCAGATGGCGAGATCGTCGTTCATATCTCTTAAACAATTCTCTAAAATATTTTCGGGGTATCCCTTTTCTTGGGTTAGCCTCCGAAGGATATTTAGCCGCCAATGATAGATTCAAAGGCTGGCTTTATAGGCTTCTTCTTTCCCCTTTTTACCTCTTTCTTTGATACCTTCTAAATGCCCTGATATTATTAAGATGTTCATCGTAGGTGACCGTAAAGTCATGCGTACCGTTCTCGTTCAGCATAAAGAAAATATAATCGCTTTTCATTGGTCTTACGGAAGCTTTCAGGGCATCCAAGGTCACTGTACTTAAGGGGTGCGGTGGTAGGCCTTTATGTTTGTAGGTATTATATGCACTCTCATCACTTTTGATACGTTCCGGGGTAACGATTGTATGTGCATAGGGTCCATAATTCAGTGTACCATCCATTTGTAACCTCATACCTTTTTCAAGACGGTTATGGATCACTGAAGAGATCAGTGGCATCTCTTCTACGGAGTTACTCTCTTTTTGTATGATGGAGGCGATGATGTGGACCATTTTAAGTTCTATCACTTTTGGTGTTTCAGTAAAATATTCTTGCACAAACCGGTTTAATTTTTCTCTGGATCTGTAGAAAATATATCGCATCGTCGTATTTTCATCT
>JBNLDB010000054.1:0-9410 GCA_050304115.1 Sulfurovum sp.
ACCATGAAAAACTTCCTGCCAAAATTACCTTCAAATGATACTTCTATAAGGGGGTTATACCATGTTGGTGACACAGTCTATGCTGCTCAGGGATGGCCTGGTGTAATGTTGGGTGTAGAAAATCTCAGAGGATTGTTGGATGTATAATATTGCTTTACGTATCAAAGCACTTGACTGGCTTTATATCTTACTTATAGGTGTTGTTTTTGCTACATTGCTTTCTTCTTTGGAGTATGTACTTTTAGGTCTTGAATGGGTCCAAGGTGCATACTTCGGAGGTATACTTGGTTTTTCTATTACATTTTTTTCGCTATTTTTTATTACCTTTATGAATCAAGTGATTCTCCCAAAGGTTTCAAAAATATTTTGGCTTCCTTTAGCCATATTTTTTTCATTTCTTTCTGGTTTTTTAGGTACATTGTTAAGTACTGAAGTTTCAGAGCAGTGGGATATAAAGCTTATTCCTTTTTTCCATACCCATTATATTCAAATATCTGTCGCGGTAGGGGTATTAACCTATATTGTTGGGGCTTTGCTTTATCGTTTTGTAAAGATGCGTAATGAAAAAGAACAGGTCGATCATTATTATGTGCAAAGCCGTTTACGTTCATTGGAAACACAACTCAATCCGCATTTTCTTTTTAATGCTTTGAATTCTATAGCAGAACTTATTCACCAAGATCCAGACAAAGCTGAGACTGCTATTTTGAAAGTCTCCACCTTTTTACGTAATACGATGGAGGAAAAAGCACTTATTCCATTGAGCGATGAGCTGAGAAATGTTCATGATTATGTAGAACTTGAGAATATACGTTTTTCAGGTAAGATCCTTATCGATATTGATGATCCGATGCCTAAGATAAAAGTACCAAAGTTTTCTGTTCAGTTACTTGTGGAGAATGCTATAAAACATGGTTTTATAGATAAAAAAATATTGGAGATATCTATATATTATGATCAGCGTCAAAATAGACTTGTATTGAAAAATAACGGTAAAGCAATGAAAAGTACAAAGTTCGGAACAGGCTTGACAAATCTAGACCAGCGGCTAAAGCTTCTGTGTAAAGGAAAGATCGAAATTACAGATAAAGAAACGCCGACATTTGCTATCTATTTAGGAGATTGTTATGAAAATACTCATCGTTGATGATGAAGCATTGGCCCTTGCTAGACTTAAAAGAATGCTCAATACATTGGGATACGAAGATATCATAGAGGCTGGGAGTGCCTCAGATGCACTTGAAGCGATCAAAGAGAATCACTTTGATCTTGCACTCTTGGATATTAACATGCCTGGAAGTAGTGGCCTTGAACTAGGGTATGAACTGCGTTACCATCAGGAGGATATAGCCATCATCTTTCAGACAGCGTATGATGAACATGCGCTTAAAGCTTTTGATATAGGTGCAGTAGGATATTTGGTCAAACCATTCAGTATAGAACAGTTAGAAGAGAGCATAGCACGTGTCAAACTAGAGAGTAAAAGGAGTCAAGATCTTCGTTTAATGAGTAAGACGGGTGAGAGCTATTATCTGCTGAAACCAGAGGAGATCTATTATGTCAAAGCAGATCTCAGTGAAGTGATATTACGCTCATCAAAGGGTTTCTCATACTATGCCCAGAAGATATCCGATCTTGAAAAAAGATTACTTGATTATGATTTTGTACGTATCCACAGATCCTATCTGATCAACATCAACAAGATTAAAGAGATAGAGACCATAGAACAGAGCAAACTGCGATTTTCATTTAAGGATATCTCTGATCAGATAGAATCGAGTAAAGATGGAGCCAAAGCATTTAGAAACCAATTTTCTGTCTAACATTTTTTCATTCACTCTTTATAGAGAAAATCTTCTGTTGTATTTAGTCTATAGCAGAGTGTTTGATGAAGCCTAGAACTTTAAAGTTATTTTGTTATTATCGACCACACACCACAAATGAATTAAGGTCAATATGCATTCATATAACAGAGTCGTTATAAAAGTGGGAAGTTCCGTGTTAACAGAGAAGGGTGAGATCGCAAAAGAGCGTATGGTTAATCTTGTCTCTTTTATCGTGGAAGTTCGCAAAAAATATGAGGTTATACTTGTAAGTTCCGGTGCCGCAGCAGCAGGATATACCGCTTTGAAACTAGACAAAAGAGAACATATTAGTAAGAAAGTCTTGGCTGCGATAGGGCAGCCTATACTGATGAGCTCCTATAAAAGAAAGTTCGATATATATGATATGGATATTGCTCAAATTCTTTTGACTGAAGATGATTTTGATTCCAGAAAACGTACAGAGATATTTCGACAGATCATTCATACATCATTTAAAGAAGATATTATTCCTATCGTCAATGAGAATGATATCTCAAGTACACCTGATCAGATTTTTGGTGATAATGATCAGCTGGCAGCAAGAGTAACCCACCATACAAACTCGGACCTGTTAGTGATCTTGAGCGATGTGGACGGTTATTATGACAGCGACCCAAGTGAAAACCCTGATGCACAAATTTTAAAAGAAGTGAACAGTGTTTCAGAAGATGAACTTGCAGCAGCCTACAGACCTAATAATGAATCTACATCAGGCGGCATATTTACTAAATTGGTCGCTGCAGAGTTCCTGATCAGTAAAAAACGTGAAATGTTTCTATGCAGCGGATTTGACCTTTCTACTGCCTATGCGTATCTCATGGATGGTAAACATACGAAAGGAACGCTTTTTAGAGCAAAGAACTAGTATATCCCGACTACGCAGGATTGTAAAGATTCTGCTCAGTCTTGTTATTATCCTATAGAGTTTTAACCTTTTCGTACTTCTTCACTTCACCTTTTCATTTTTTGAAGCTTACATCTTGGACTATTATGAAATAATCTATAGTATCAATGTTACTATTGAATTATCTATGTATAATAGACATTAGATATAGAGTTGGAATCATAAAAAGGGTTATGAATGAATGATAAGATCAGAGAAATTATAGATGAGATAGAAGAGATGAAGTTGAAACTGGCTGCAGAGATCGACAAGCAAGAGAGCCATATCTCTTATGAGATCAAAAATGGTTATGTCACATTTGAAAAAGAGGTTTTGGCCAAACAAAAAGAGAATATGAAAAATCTTTTAAGCTGGCTTGGGGAAGTACCTCTTTTACATTTTCTTATTGCTCCTCTTATCTATGCGATGGTTATTCCTGCCATATTTGTAGATGTGACACTTTTTATCTATCAACAAGTGGTATTTAGAGTTTTTAAATTTAAATTAGTCAAACGAAGCGACTATATGCATTTTGATCATCAATATCTTGGATATTTAAATTCTATTGAGAAGCTCAATTGCCTCTATTGTTCCTACTTTAATGGTTTGATGCTTTATGCTTCAGCCATTGCCGGTAGAACCGAACTCTACTTTTGTCCTATCAAACATGCAAAGAAGGTGGTTGCTCAACACATGTATTATGATGAGTTCCTTACTTATGGTGATGAAGAGGATTATCAAGAGAAGTTAAAGGGTCTCCGAGAGACTACTCTCGAGTAGTAAAATGGGTATCTTTTAGATTACTAAAGGGCGTTGTTTTGCTTTTGCCCGTAATCTATTGATAGATTTTAACACAATAGGGTGTTTGATGATCCAGATCTCAAATTTGTATTTGTAGGGAAAATCCATGACAAGAAAGCCTATAAGGATAGTCAGGATCCCTTGCCCGGGTAAAAAAAGCAGGGCGATGCCACCTATGATCAGTAGTACTCCAATGATGTTTTTAAGGAATATAAATATAAATCGTACGATCTTCGGCTGATGACACCATAGATACTTTTGGCGTTTTGGGTGCGTAAAATAATCTTCAGGTATCTTGGTCACTATCCAGGGGATCAACAGTATAGAGCCTATCAGACCTATGATCGATACTAGAGTTAATCCAATCAATATATTTTCATAATTCTTAATAAAATCTATCATTGTATTTTTTTGTTTCTTTATTTTCACTAGCGCCGATACTGCTGTAAAGCGTACATATAGGAGTTGCGTTCATAGGCATCGGGATTATCGGTATGTGTCAGAGAGATGCTCCCTTTCATCTGAGAGATAGAATCGTATTCGTACTCTTTCATCCATTGGATGATCTCATTGAGTATCACAGCTACCTGGGCTTCTCCTTTATTCAGTAGTACTGAGGCCAGTGCTACGGCATCCGCTCCACTCATAATGGCTTTAAGTACATCTTCCCCATTGTGTATCCCTGTACCTGCACATAGTGAGCAGTGAAGTTTGTTGTAGAGGATCGCACACCATCGCAAGGTTTCACTGACATTGGAAGAACTGGTAACATTGGCACGCTGCAGGGGAGTTAGAAGTTCAAGGTCCACATCCACTCGTGTGGGATTGTCAAAAATGGTCAGGCCATTGGCTCCTGCTTCAACAAAACGTTTGGCCATATTTGCAGGGCTGGAAAAATAGGCGTTCATTTTGACATTGAGAGGGATGGAAATATGTGCTTTGACCTGGGATACGGTATCGACATACATTTGCTCAACCGTATGTCCCTCCAGATCGATAGAGGTAGGAATATAGGTGATATTAAGCTCCAAAGCATCCGCGCCGGCTTCCTGAAGTTTTTGGGCATATTTCACCCATCCTCCTGCTGATACACCGTTCAAACTTGCAATGACTGGAATTTGGATAGATTCTTTGATCTTTCTGATCTCTTCAAGGTACTGTTCAGAGTGGAGATTCTCAAAATCCACTTCACTGGGCAGATAGGTGGTTGCTTCTGCGTTGGAGTTGCTGTGAATGTGCAAAAAGTGGTCGATCTGATGGATCTCATGGTTGATCTCTTCTTCGAAGAGTGAATGCATGATGACTGCAGCGATACCCTTCTCTTCAAGTTTTTTGATGCTGTCCAGAGATGCCGTTAACGGCGAAGCACTGGCAATCAGAGGGTTTTTTAATTCCAGTCCCAAATGCGTAGTCGTTAGTTCCATAGTCATATCTCCTTTTGTGTTGGCTGATAATGTTCATACAGGTCTTGGTATCGTTTGTAGAGAGTCTGGGCTGTGTGTGCTGCAGTTTTCAGGTAGGATCCCGCAGAGTCTGCATTCATCTTTTCAACCATTTTAAATCGTGTCTCGCGATACATAAAGTCTTTGACATCTATTTTAGGGCCTTTGTAGTCCAGTGTCATCGGATTTTCTCCCTCTTTGATTCTGTCGGGATTAAATCGGAAGATCGGCCATAACCCACTGTCAACAGCACGTTTTTGCTGATCAAATCCATACTTGAGATCATAGCCGTGAGCAATACAGTGTGAATAGGCGATAATGATAGAAGGACCGTCATAGCGTTCCGCTTCAACAAAGGCTTTGACCGTGGCTTTGTCGTTCGCTCCCAATGAGACTTTTGCAACATAGACATTTTCGTAATTGATGGCCATTGCAGCGAGATCTTTCGGTACGCCTGCCTTACCTTCTGCTGCGAACTTAGCCACAGCACCGGTCAAGGTAGCCTTGGACTGCTGGCCACCGGTGTTGGAGTAGACCTGGGTATCGAGTACCAGGATGTTGACATTTTTCCCGCTGGCAAGTACATGGTCCAGGCCACCATAACCGATATCATAGGCCCATCCGTCTCCACCGATGATCCAAACGGATTTTTTGACAAGATAATCAGCTATTTTATGTAGTTTTCTTGCTTCTTCATCTTCAAGGTCTACAAGGGATGTTTTAAGCAGTTTAACCCGTTCCCTCTGCTCGTTGATCTCTGTTTCATTCTCCTGTGAAGCCCCTAGTATCGCTTCAACAAGCGTTTTGTCCAGACTCTCTTTAAGACCTTCGAGAAGCGTGCGGGCATGGTCTACGTGGTTATCGATAGCAAGGCGAAAGCCAAGCCCAAACTCTGCATTATCTTCAAAGAGTGAATTGGACCACGCCGGCCCGAGCCCTTCATCATTTTTTCTCCATGGGGTTGTAGGGAGGTTTCCTCCGTAGATAGAACTGCACCCCGTAGCGTTGGCAACGACCATACGGTCACCGAAAAGCTGCGTAGCAAGTTTAATATAAGGGGTTTCACCACATCCTGCACATGCACCGCTGAACTCAAAAAGCGGTTCAAGGAACTGTGACTCTTTAAGGTCATCATGGTCAAGTTTTGAACGCTCGACCTTTGGCAGCGAGAGAAAGTAGTCCCACTGTGCGATCTTTTGCTCTTTAATGTCAGAAAGCGGCGTCATATTAATCGCTTTGAGGTTTGTCTGTGACTTGTTTTTGGCTGGGCAGACTTCAGTACAGAGTGAACATCCGGTACAGTCCTCGACCGCTACAGAGATATTGAAAAGATCATTCTCACCGAATTTCTTCCCCTTGGCCAGTTTGGAGAGAAACCCTTCAGGCGCTTCATTCATAAAGGAGACATCAAAGATATTGGAGCGTATGACCGAGTGAGGACAGGCAGAGACACATTTGTTGCACTGAATACAGGTATCAGGGTCCCAGACAGGCACCTCATGGGCAATGTTCCGTTTCTCGTACTGGGTGGTACCTGTCGGCCATGTCCCGTCAGCTGGGATCTTGGAGACTGGAAGTTCATCTCCCATGTAGGCGCTCATTTTACCGATCACTTCAGAAACGAATGGGCTTAGTACACCTTTGAGCACAGGCTGAAGCTCTTGGGTACTCTCTGTCTCTGTAGGAACATTGACCTCATAGAGATGCTCAAGTGTATTGTCCACGGCGGCAAAATTCATCTCTACAATGACATCACCTTTTTTCCCATAGCTTTTTTGGATGGCGTGTTTAATCTTGGCAATCGCTTCATCTCTGGGAAGGATACCGCTGATCGCAAAGAAACAGGTCTGCATCACGGTATTGATCCGTGATCCCATGTTGCTTTCTTTGGCCACACTTTAGGCATCAATGATATAAAATTTCAGCCCTTTGTCAATGATACGTTTTTGGGTCACACGGGGGAGATGCTGCCATATTTCCTCTTTTTTATAGGGGGTGTTCAGTAGAAAAACGGCACCGGGTTTAGCACTCTGGAGCAGATCGAGTTTTTCCAGAAATCCAGACTGATGTACGGCGATAAAGTCGGCTTCTTGTATCAGGTAACTGGAGTGGATCGGATCTGGACCGAAACGCAGATGAGAGGTGGTCATGGAACCGGATTTTTTGGAGTCATAGACAAAATATCCCTGGGCATAATAGTCTGTCTCTTCACCAATGATCTTGATCGTATTCTTGTTTGCACCTACGGTTCCATCCGAACCCAGTCCGTAAAAGAGAGCTTGGAATTGGGTAGGGTTCTTTAGGATGAAATCATGATCATACTCAAGTGAAGTATGGGTCACATCATCGTCAATACCTATGGTGAAGTGATTCTTCGGAGATGCTTTTGAAAGTTCCTGGTAGATCGCCAGGATCATGGCGGGAGTGAACTCTTTGGAAGAGAGACCGTAACGTCCCCCGATGATAGTTGGCAATTCAAAAGAGAGTTTTGTACGCGCTTCAAAGAGCGCACTCACTACATCATGATAGAGCGGTTCTCCAATGCTTCCTGACTCTTTGGTACGGTCCAGTACGGCAATGGATTTCACGGATCTTGGGAGTGCATCGATGAAGGCCTCGATGGCAAAAGGAAGTGCCAGCCGTACCTTGATCATGCCTACTTTTTCACCTTGGGCATTCAGGTACTCGACACTCTCTTCCACTGCCTGGGTACCTGACCCCATCAGTACGATTACTCTTGTGGCATCTGCAACACCGACATAATCAAAAAGCCGGTACGATCTTCCGGTCAACCCCGAAGAGAGATCCATCTGTTCCTGCAGGATATTCGGCAGAGCCTGATAGTACTTGTTGACACTTTCACGTCCCTGAAAATAGACATCAGGGTTTTGGGATGTACCGCGAAGTACAGGGATGTCCGGTGTCAGACCCCGTTTACGGTGCGCTTCAACCAATTCAGTGTTGATCATGGCTTTTAGAACGTCATCAGGAAGTTTTTCGATCCGACTTACTTCATGTGAGGTGCGAAAACCGTCAAAAAAATGCAAGAAAGGAATACGAGCATGCAAGGTCGCTGCTTGTGCAATAAGCGAAAAATCATGGGCTTCCTGTACGGAACCCGAGGCGAGCAGGGCGAATCCGGTCTGCCTTACCCCCATGACGTCCTGATGGTCTCCAAAGATGGAGAGTGCCTGGGCGGCGAGAGATCTGGAAGCAACATGGAATACCGTTGATGTGAGCTCTCCTGCAATCTTGTACATATTGGGTATCATCAGCAGCAGTCCCTGGGAAGCTGTAAAGGTCGTGGTCAGTGCACCTGCCTGTAATGCACCATGAACGGCACCGCTTGCACCTCCCTCGCTTTGCATTTCATAGACTTCAGGTATCGTACCAAAAATGTTTTTTTGATGTTTCGCACTGTAAATATCACTGAATTCACCCATAGGAGAGGCGGGGGTGATAGGGTATATGGCGATGACCTCGTTGATCTTGTGGGCTATCATTGCAACGGCTTCATTACCGTCCACCATCATAGTTGAATGCTCTGTATCCATTATATTCCTTTATTATTATTAAAAAAGTTCATATAATATATTGTAGATTCAAGGGCTTACAATATAAACGTAGTAAACACTGTTTTAGCGATGACTCTTATGGGTCATTTTTATATTGTAGCGTGTATCAGATGTAGTGTTGGTTAGAAGAGAAGATCTTTAAATGTTTTAGGCTTTTTCAAAGATCGATCTTAGGTAACTTTTTTTCTAAACATCCATGATGCGAACAAGAGAGAGATGACACCCAAAGCGAACATAGGAAGTATCAGTGCAATAGCGATCTCAAAAGAGATATCTTTTAAGAAGACGCCTTTTAAAAGGAGTAGGAAATATTTTAAAGAGATGACATCTGTAACAGGTATGAGCCAGGATGGCATATTCTCCACAGGGGTTGCAAACCCAGACATCAGGATATAGGGGACCACCAAGACAAATGCACCCAGTATGCCTTGCTGTTGTGTGGAGGATATGGAAGAGATAAAGAGTCCAAGACCTATGATCGATAGCAAAAAAGCGAACAGCCCCAGATACAAGAGAATGAAAGATCCCATGAAGGGTACACCAAAGAATGTGGTTGCAGCAAAAAATATTACACTTGCTTCGACCATACTGATCATCAATGGTGGTATGGTTTTACCCAGTATCAATACCGTAGGAGAGATAGGTGAGACCAAGATCTGCTCAAATGTACCAAGTTCCCGTTCTCTGGCAACGGAAAGCGATGTGAGCATGAGTGCGATGATCATCGACAGTGTTCCCATGAGGTTTGGAACGATCCACCAGAAATTATCCAAATTGGGATTGTACCAGTTTCTGCTTACCATGACATCGTTAGCCGGGTAGAGTGAAAAGAAGGACCGTTGAA
>JBNLDB010000055.1:0-9228 GCA_050304115.1 Sulfurovum sp.
TACCTTTTTGCATGTTCATTGTCTTCTGCTGCAGGTACTCTTCTTGTGACCACTCTTTTTTTTGCATGGTGTCTACTTTGATTTTATTCTATACATATGCATAATATATTCTCATTTGGACATTATCGTTTCGAGTTGAGGTGCAGGTAGAATAATAAATGCATTGAGTAGTTATAGATCGGTCGAGAAAATAAGCTAGCGTTTTTCAGATCGATGTATGGGCATTTGCTCTCCTACCCTTTGCGATGTAAGTCCCATCTGTGTATTGCATTGACTTCTGCATATTCAGACTCCTAATAATGAAGTAAATCTAACACCTTTGAATAGGCCTTTTAAGGTGTTGGATTGTTATCTTTCATGATCCAAATATTACTTCTCTATGATCTCAACCGTTTTATATTCATACATGGTACTATTGAAAATTGCAGAGTCTGACAGGTTTGCCTCTCAATCTACTACTATTTTTATCCTACCAGAGAGAGGGTGAGCAGCCCTCCAAAATAGAGAACAAGTAAAAGGACACTCTCCAAACCAATGTTCCCTGGCCCGTGACGTTCGCGATATATGAGTCCCATAAGCAGTACACTGGTCATCAATATCGAGTTGGCAAGCCAGAACTGCTCTGCACTTGAGAGATCGGCATAAATTGGGCCTTCTCGGTAAGCTATATCGGATGCGGCAATAAAAAGCGTGTCAAATGCATTGCCTCCGATAATGTCTCCCACAGCTAAATTCAGTGCACCCATGCGCACAGCGGTAATAGCGACCACAAGTTCGGGGATCGATGTCGACACAGCTGTAAATATACCACCGACGATTCCATCGGATAAACCAGATTTCTCTCCAAGAGGTATGGCTAGCTGCGCAAGTGACCAACCTGCCAAAGCAACGACTGTTCCGTAGAGAGTAAAGCGTATCCAAAGTTTCCAAATATGATTACCATGGCGACGACTTTTGTCTTCGGCTTCAGATGAAGTATCTCTTGTTTTTTTGGGAAGCCACATCGGGGTTTCGTGCGTACGAGCCAGAAGATGTACACCAAATATATATATAATGATCAAAACAAATGTAGCAGGATGCACGCCGAAGATACTTATCGTAGGAACTGACAGTGCTAATGCATGTATGGCCAATAATGTAAGAAGGAAGGAGGACATAAAAAGATTTTCAGCGGATGCAGCTGCATGTTCAAGGTTCGCACGTTTATAAGTGATATCGGCCAAAGCAAGAAATGCAGTTTGAGCCGCAATACCGCCTAATCCATTACTTACAGCAAGCTCTGCATAGCCTGAAGCTGCAGCAGAAACAGAGGTTGTAATGCCAGACAATGAAGTGGATGCTCCAATAAACACTGCGCCCATCAGTGCTTCGCCCAAGCCGGTACTTTGAGCGAGATCTCGGGCAGTTTTGGTCATCTTGATACCGAACCATCCGATAATTAATGTAACGACAGTGAAGGCTGAAACTATGAATGGCAACGGCCAACTACCAAAATCTGTCAACTTATCCTCCTAGGATAATGAGCGATGCTTTCTCAAGCTTTTTCGGGATTTATGATCTACATCATAGATATAAGTATCTGCTATCACTTACATTCGGCTTTCTATAATCACGTTTATTCATTGCATTATTTTTAGTATACACTATTTTAGACCAAATGCAAAAAAGAGTTTTGAACTTTATGATCAAAATTCAAGCGTTGTTTGCCAGGCTGAATTTGAACGCCCTTTTTCATAGCCCACTTGATAGAGTGCTTTCATATATTTTTTGTCAAAAAAATCTTCTAAAGGTACATCAAAACTCTTTGGAACATTGGTTATATGTATATGAAATCCATCACGTTTTGCCAGTGAGGTGATATTGACCAGGTCACCAAGTCCATGGTATTTTGTCAAAGTATAAAATGAGCGCTCTGCAATATCAGCAAGTGAAAGAGAAACAGGTTTATACTCAGGGTCAACCTTGGTATTTCGTATCAGCCACATGTTTTTTTGAGGATACATATGTAACATACGCTGCAGCTTTCGAATGTCGAGATCACGAGGATAGACAAAGATCTGTCTGGTTACACCACCGTCTACATGTACCTCCTGGTATTTTTTTCCATTGATCTCAACATCTATGAGTACGGGTGGAAAGGCTCCTGGAATAGAAGCTGAGGCCAACATGATATCTCTGATAAGTTTTGGTGCATCTGAACGACCACTTAAAGCGATTTCCGTGATCTCCCAAACCACTGGACGCTGTGCATCAAGATTGGTAGTACCGATCTGCAGTAAACGTCCCTTTTTTGCCTCTTTTGCCAACTCTGCTACAAAATCGTCATTGATCTCTTCCGAGAGGATCTTTTTAAGTGGAGCTGTATCTCCTAGTGAAGCACCAAAGAGCGCTTCCATCGGCGATAATAAGACGATGTTCTTTTGTGAAGATTCTGTATAGAGTTTTTGTAGCACCTTATCATACTTTGGTCCCAAGAATGCAAAAGGAGCGATCAATGCACCGGTTGAAATACCTGTTACCACTGTAAACTCGGGTCTGTCACCACGTTCACTCCATCCTTTCAAAAAACCTGCACCATACGCACCGTCCTCAGCACCGCCTGAAAGGGCAAGTATATCTATTCTTTTACGAAAATTTTTATTGGCTCCGAGTCTTTTTATATTGGCTCTTGTATAGGTATATGGTGCTGTTTTATCACCCCAGTATCGTATATGTTTATACCCTGCAACCTTAGCGTTTTGGTACGCTTTAACACTTGGTGCGTCATAGGTACGTGACTTGAATGAACAGGCAGTCAGTAGCAGTGTCAATGTGACCATGCCAATAAACCTGACATAGAAATGAGGGAACAGAAGAAACAATACAACTCCTTTTCATTGCACTATACTACAACATTTTTGTTTTAGTATAACTAGGAATAGAAGCGCTTTTGTAAAGTTTTATACCATCTCTGGAAGTATGCATAGCTATACTTCCAGAGATCTACTCTCTCGTCTCTTTGATCACTTCAAAAGCATCGATAGGCTCTTCAAATGCGATGAAGAGGACACAAGGTTCCTCACTTTTTTCACAATAGGCTGTATGCGGACGTTTGGATGGGCCATAGGCATACATCCCTTTTGTGAGCAGTTCACTCTCCTGGTTGTCATAGGTAACGGTCATCTTTCCAGATACCAGTATCATCCGTTCTGCTGAAGTATGCCAGTGATGCGGGATAGGATAATCAGCCGGGACTTTAAAGAAAATATCCAGGTTCTCTTTGGCAGGATCTCCATGGAGTACGGCTATTTTGCACGCTTCACCGAGAAATGCAGGACAGGGACCCCATGCTAGGGATTTATCATGATGTGAAAAGCTGAGTGCAGGACCACCTGCAGCTGTGTCACTCATAGACAGTGATGTTACAACAAACACACCTAATAGTATTTTTCTTAACATTTTCTCTCTCTTTTATTTGGTATGATTTACAGTACTCAAGCTATGTGTAATGCATGTGTAAAAGTAAAATTGAATTTATAAAACCGAAGACTTTATCACCATCAATTTCTCTTTACTCATCTCTTCCATTGAATAAGGGATACCACCCATTCCCAGTCCTGATGCTTTCGCCCCACCAAAAGGCATCCAATCAACCCTGAATGCCGTATGGTCATTTACCATCACAGTCGTGCCGTTGAGACGCTTGACCGCCAGCAAGGCTGTATCGATATTTTTGGTAAATACGGCTGCCTGAAAAGAGTATTCCAGACTATTGGCTTCTTTAAAAGCGTCTTCAATATCCCTATAGGGGTAAATACAGACAACCGGACCAAAAATCTCTGAGGTACTTACCTTGGCATCACGTGGTGGATTTAAAAGTACTGTGGGTTTAAAACAGCTTTCAGAAATACGCTTGCCGCCACAAAGAACTTTTGCCCCTCCGGAGATCGCCTCATTGACCCATGACTCTATCCGTTTGACTTCATGGTGTGAAATGAGCGGTCCCACCTCTGTTTTGGGATCCAGAGGATCACCAACGATCAGCTTTTTCGCTGCTTGTGACAATTTCAAACCCACTTCATCACAAATATCTTCATGGACATAGATACGTTGTACGGAGACACAGACCTGACCCGCATGATAAAATCCGCCTTTGGTCAAAGCGGGGATCAATGCTTCCATATCGGCATCGGCCTCAACGATCACAGGTGCAACACCTCCATGTTCAAGGCCCACACGGGTACCTGGGGAGACTTTTGAGTTCAGGTACCATCCAACAGCACCTGAACCAATAAAGCTTAAATAGTCTATCTTCGGGCTTGTAGCAAGATACTGCGCTACTTCTCTGTCACATACTACGACTTGACACCACGCTTTAGGCAATCCTGCTTCATATAAAATGTTGACAAAATTAATCGCGGACATAGGGGTAGATTCTGATGGTTTAATAATAACAGGTGATCCAACGGCTATAGCCGGAACGGTTTGATGTACTGCAAGATTTAAAGGATGGTTAAATGCTGAAATTGCGGCAACCACACCAATAGGCTCTTTCATAGTATAGGCAATACGATTCACAGAACTCTTCGTATGGCCCATGGCTATCTCTTTTCCTTCAAAAACACTCATATGTTCAATAGCAAGTTTTACACCATTGATGGCACGTTCCACTTCAACTTTTGAATCTATGTAGGGTTTACCGCCTTCGCTGGCTGCTATAAGTGTGAGTTCCTCTATACGGTTTCTCATGATCTCAGCTGTTTTCTCTAAAATAGCGATACGTTCATATTTGGGCAACCACATCTCCTGCTTTTCATACACTTTACGGGCACGATCTAAAGCCAGATCAATATCTTCTTCATTTGAAAGGGGTATCTCATCTAATACCTTTCCGTCAAATGGTGACATTACTTTAATACTGTTCATCCTCTCCACTCCTAAAATGATTGAGCCGTTCTATGGCTTCAAATTTATGCCAAACACGTTTTATTTTTGAGTAACTCATTTAAAATGGCATGATTTAAACTATAGTCTACTGCCAGATCGATCAGATGTACACCTTTACGGTCGATCACATCATTTAAAATGGAACCAAATTCATCACAGGAAGTCGGTCGGTACCCCATGGCACCATACGCTTTGGCATACTGGACAAAGTCCGGATTTTTGAAATCCAATCCAAAATGATCAAATCCCATACCTTCCTGTTTCCATTTGATCATGCCATAGGCACTGTCATTTAAAATGATGACCACAAGATCCAACTTCAGGCGTACAGCAGTCTCCAACTCTTGAGAATTCATCATAAAACCACCATCCCCGCATACCGCTATCACTTTTTTGTCGGGATGAACGATCTTGGCAGCCATCGCAGAAGCGAGGCCTGCACCCATAGTTGCCAGTGCATTATCGAGCAGTAGTGTATTGGGTAAAAAACATTTATAGTTGCGGGCGAACCAAATCTTATAGATACCATTGTCTAAAGTTAAAATGCCATCTTTTGGAAGTACATCTCTGATATCCTTCAGCGCTCTTTGCGGTAAGATAGGAAATCTTTCATCTTTGAAATATTTCACAATATGTGATTGTGATTCCTCTTTGATACGCATAAAGTAGGTAAAATCCCAATGTGATTGTTTTTGGGCAATTTCAGTTAAAGCCCTTAAATTACAAGCTACATCTCCGGTCACATCTAATTGAGGGAAATAGGTATCATCTACATTGGAAGGTGAAAAATTGATATGTATGACCTTTGTGCCTCCCTGTTTCATAAAAAATGGTGGTTTTTCGATGATGTCATGGCCGACATTGATGATGAGGTCCGCTCTGTCTATCGCACAGTGGAGATAATCGTTCTCAGAGAGTGCAGCTGTTCCCAGGTATAAAGGATGGAACTCGCTCACCACCCCTTTCCCCATTTGGGTCATAAAAAACGGTATACCGAGTTTGTCTATAAAATTTTCCATCGCAGTACCGATGCACCTGCGGTTTGCTCCTGCTCCTATCAGGACCAACGGCATTTTTGCCTCGTACAACATTTCTAAAGCGTTTTGCAGACTTTCATTCCTGGCAACCGGATAATAGGTTTTTCGAACAGGAAAGAGTTGTTCATCTACTTCTTCTTTGGCGATATCCTCAGGCAGCTCAATATGCACTGCACCGGGTCTCTCCTGTGAAGCCATTTTAAAACTCTGGCGTACCATCCCAGCAATGTTGTTGCCATTGACAATCTGCTTGGAGCATTTTGTTATGGGTTTCATCATGTGCACCACATCTATAATCTGGAAACGTCCTTGCTTGCTTTTTTTTATCGGTTTCTGACCTGTGATCATCAGCATGGGGATACCTCCCAGATTGGCATAGGCTGCCGGTGTAACAAGATTGGTTGCTCCCGGTCCCAAAGTAGCCATACATACACCGACTTTTCCCGTGAGCCGTCCATAGGTCGCAGCCATAAAACCTGCACCCTGTTCATGACGGGTCAAAATAAATTGAATAGGGGAGTCCCGCAAGGAATTTAAAAGGTCCAGATTCTCCTCTCCGGGAATACCAAAGATATATTCAACCCCCTCATTCTCTAATGCTTTGATAAATAGATCTGATGCTTTCATTACGTATCGTCCTTGTCACTTTGATTATAAAAAATTTTATTTTTCATTTTTCTCATATTTAAAGATCCTATTTAGAATAGTATAAAATGAATGTGTGTATTCAGTGTGGACTATATGATATACCTAATATGATAAAGTAGGTTTCATGCAAAAATATAGATTTAGCCTGTTATAGGTGCTTTTAGAAGCTTATGTATGCAATAATTAGTATTAATTTTATGAAAGAAAGCAGGGTATTGTGTTTAAGAGGATCTTTTTAAAACATATGCAAGAGACTGGCGGGGAACCTGAAGAGATAGGCCGTTTTCTTGATATACTGAAACAGCTTATACGAACACCTTCTGTTGTAGGGGCTGAACACTCTTTTTTCCTTTACTTGAAAAGAGAACTGGAAGAGAGAGGGATCAGTGCAACGCTTTATGAAGGCTTACTTGTAGCAGAAGGATCTGAGCCTGACAACGGTATGATCTCTGCGCATATTGATCGGCATGGTCTTATCTGTACAGGTCCCAATGAATTCCAGTATGCAGCGTTCATTGCACAGAACAGAGGAGATCTGACAGGGGACTCTGTGGCTGAAAAAACCTATAAGGATATTATAGGACGTTTTATGAACCAGCGTGTGCAAGCCTATGATCCATGGTCAGGCGCATACCTGGGGTTAGGAGAGATAGACAGTGCCTATATGTGTGAACGCAGATTGAACCTTCTTTTTAAGGTCAAAGGGCTGGAACATTTGTATGCGGGTACACCTGTAGCCTATGTGGATACACTTACTTATGAGGATGGGTATCTCTCTGCACAATTGGATAATGTACTCAGTGCCGCGATCATTCTTTTTTTATATGAGAGAGGATACCAGGGGCGCGCTTTTTTCACCGCACAAGAAGAGGTAGGGAAGAGTTGGCGGTATTTACTTGAATGGTTCAGAGGACATGATCTCTCAACGGATTCCCTACTGGTGCTTGATACCAGTCCATATCCAGGAAGGGTAGCGGCTGAAGCACAGCATATCGTGTTGAGGAATAAAGATGCGAATGCCACCTTTGTTTCGCCACTCACGAAACAGATCGAAACCATTTGTGATGAGTTCTCGATAAAATACGGATACAAAGATGTATTCATAGAGGATCTCAACAGAGAGTTCTTGGCGCAAGGAAAACCCCTTTATTCTCTAGGAAGTACGGAGATGGGGCGTTTGGCAAAGGCGAGTGACGGTACTATACAGGGAACGACATTTCAGCTTCCCACTACCGGGTATCACACGACGGCAGAAACAGTCTCTCTGGAATCCATTGAGAAAGCACTGAAAATATTGGAAACACTTTATTTAAAAGTATAAAGAAAAGGAAAGAAGATGGAAGTAATAGGATATATAGAAAGAGTGGATCTTCCAGGACTGGATCTTTTTGCTTTGGATGCGAAGATCGATACAGGTGCGGATTCTTGCTCTATGCACTGTGACGACATCGAAATAGAGTGCGAAAATGTCATTTTTACCCTGCATGATGAAGTGCATCCTGCCTATCATGGTAAAAGGCTTACTTTGCCGATATACAAGATCAAAAATGTAAAAAGTTCCAACGGAAGAAGTGAAGAAAGAGTATTTGTAAAATCAATGTTGAAATTGGGTTGCAATACGTATGAAGCAGAGATCTCATTAACCAATCGAGAAAATATGAAGTACCCAATGCTGATAGGAAGACGTTTCCTATCACATCACTATCTGATCGATGTTTCTCATAAATATATTACAAAGGATAAATAATGACCGTTTACATACTTTCTAGAAATACAAAACTCTATTCAACACAAAGGTTGATAGAGGCAGCTGAAGCAAAAGGATGGAATGTACGTGTCATAGATTATTTGATGTGTACGATCGAGATCGTGAAGGGTGAACTGTTAGTGATTTACGATGGTGAATTATTACCGGTACCAGATGCGATCATCCCTCGTATCGGTGCAAGTCGAACGTTTTATGGAACTGCGATGGTGCGTCACTTTGAAATGATGGGTGCCTTCAGTGTTGCGGGGAACCTTGCGATCGCAAGATCCAGAGATAAGCTCAGAAGCCTTCAGGTGTTATCTATCAATGATGTTGATATGCCAAAAACAGTGTTTGCATCCAATAAAGCCAATGCGAAAGATGTGATCAAACTCATCGGGGGGACCCCTTTGGTACTTAAGATCCTTGAAGGAACTCAGGGGGTCGGGGTGGTACTTGCAGAGACACAAAAAGCAGCACAATCAGTATTGGATGCTTTTTATGGCATGGATGTCAGTCTTTTGGTTCAGGAGTTCATCAAAGAGGCAGGGGGAGCAGATATCCGTGCATTGGTTATTAATGGACAAGTGGTCGGGGCGATGAAGCGTCAAGGGGCAGAAGGTGATTTCCGCTCAAATCTTCACCAGGGAGGAAGTGCCAGTGCACATAAACTCAGTCGTAAGGAGAAATCTACCGCGATCGCAGCTGCAAAGGCAATGGGACTGGGTGTATGCGGTGTAGATATGATCCCTTCTGATCGTGGTCCATTGGTGATGGAGGTGAACTCATCTCCTGGACTTGAAGGTATTGAAAAAGCGACCAATGCAAATATCGCAGGGAAGATCATGGATTATATTGAAGCCAACATTA
>JBNLDB010000056.1:0-9213 GCA_050304115.1 Sulfurovum sp.
CGAGGACACAGTTTCATCTACAAAGCCCCGTCACAAAGACCGATCCAGGGGTATAATGCACCTTTTGACACCCTGCTTCACACACTTTTATCTGCCAGCAGGATTATCTCTGTGGATGTACCGAACGAAGACCGTATCCTGCGTTTGACACTTGCCCCGAAAAGTTCTTATAAAGACAAAATCATTCACCTGCAGTTGGAATTTACAGGTAAAAATACCAATGCCATACTCCTTGATGACAATGAGGTCATCATAGAAGCACTCAGGCATATTGATGCGGATAGCTCGTTCCGTGTCATCCGCCCGGGTATGGAACTCCTTCCTATCCCCCCATTCAAACGTACAGAAGAGAGCCATGAGATCCCGAATATCGATGCCTACCTTAAAGAGAAATATCTTCAGATGCATGCGAAAAAACTTTCAGAACTCAAAAAACAGAAACTCTCACTTACGGATAAAAAGATCCAAAAACTCAACCAGCTTTTGCAGAAACTTCCCGATGAAGCACAGTTGAACGATGAAGCGCAGAAGTACAGCGCATATGCCAACCTTATCCTGGCCAACCTCTATCAGATAAAGCCCTATGACACGAAGCTTCAAACCTATGATTTTGAAGGCAATAAAATTACCATAAAATTGCCCAAAGATATGAAGGTCAACCGCATGAGTGATTATTTTTTCAATCTCTCCAAGCGGGCGAAGAACAAGGCCAAGAACGTGCACATAGAAAAAGAGAACCTGGAAAGCAAAAAAACGTTCTATGAGAATATCCACTATGCGATCGAACAGGCAAAAGATCCCTATGAACTTGAACTTCTTGTACCCAAACGCGGGAAATCCCAACGTAAAAAAGAGCGCTTGAAAGAGGGGGAACTCTTCTGGATAGAAGATTACAAAGTCCTGGTGGGACGTAACAGTAACGAAAACCAGAAACTCCTGGAAATGGCCAAAGCCAATGACCTTTGGATGCATATACGTGATGTACCCTCAAGTCATGTTATCATCAGGACCGATAAACAGAACCTGCCCGAATCGGTACTTAAAGCTGCCGCAAAGCTCTGTGTGGATTTTTCGGTCAAAAATCCCGGGGATTATGAAGTCGATTACACCAAGCGTAAATTTGTCAAAGTACAAGAAGGCTCCAATGTACTTTACAACAAATATGACACGATCTCTGTCACCAAAGAGGGTGTGGAGATCAGAGTCTAGTGCCGTCTAATCCAAAGCGTGCTATAATATTCTTCATTTAAACATAGGGAATCGTCATGACAAAAATATTTACAGAGTATCAAGAACGATGGCTTACGGGCATTGGGCTATTAGCACTTGTTGGATTTATCGGTTGGATAGATAGCTTTTTTGTCATGTGGGCTTTTTTAGGTCTTATTTACATGTTCGCCTTTTATGAAGCGATGAAACTTTTCAAACTCACTGCTCCATCTATGTATGTATGGGCTGCTCTTTTATGGCTGGTCGCCTATTTTTACCCGAATCCGGATGATCTCTTCTTTTTTATGGCCGTCATATTTGCTGCTTCCCTTGCCTATTTTCATAATTTTGACAAAAGGCTGCTGCTCCCTTTCCTTTACCCGGTCAGTGGTATACTTTTCTTTCTGATACTCTACCAGGATTTCGGTATCGCCTCCATGTTCTGGCTCCTTGTCACCGTAGCACTCACGGATGTCGGTGCATTTTTTACAGGCAAGACTATAGGGAAAACAAAATTTTCAGATACCTCTCCAAACAAAACACTTGAGGGTGTTTTTGGCGGTATTATCCTCGCAACCCTTGCAGGAAGTTTTGTCGGACTTTTTGTTGTTGAGTGGTGGATCGCGATCATTGTCACAGTTGTGACCTCTGTGGCTTCAGTGTTTGGTGATCTTTTTGAATCGTATCTGAAACGTGAAGCGGGGGTCAAAGATTCTGGTGACCTGCTCCCGGGGCATGGTGGTATCCTCGACAGAATAGACGGCTATCTCTTTGGTGCGGTGATCATGGTCATTGCACTCAGATCCCTGCTCTAATCTATGTCAAGCATCGTTTTACTTGGTTCGACCGGTTCCATTGGGGTCAATACCCTCATTATTGCAGAACGCTATGACATTGCCATAGAAGCACTTGTTGCAGGCAATAATATCGAGCTGCTTAATACGCAGATCAAAAAGTACCGACCCAAAATGGTTGCCATTGCCAACGAAGCGGACAGAGGCAAAGTGGATCACCCCCATGTACTCTGTGGAGCACAAGGTATTCTCGAACTGATAGAGATGTCCCAAAGTGATACGGTGGTCAATGCGCTCGTTGGCTATGCCGGACTTGCCCCTACACTCAAAGCCACCGGTCTTGGCAAACGTGTTGCCTTGGCAAACAAAGAGTCTCTGGTCGTTGCAGGTGAGTTCATCGATATGTCACTGATCACGCCTATAGATTCCGAGCACTTTGGCCTATGGTACCTTATGAATGAACGGCCTGTCTCCAAACTCTACATCACGGCAAGCGGCGGTGCATTCAGAGACTGGGAATTGGGGAAGATGAAAGAGGCGACGTTTTCAGATGCCCTCAAACACCCCAACTGGTCCATGGGGAACAAGATCACTATCGATTCGGCCACGATGACCAATAAACTCTTTGAACTGCTGGAAGCAAAATGGCTCTTTGATACAACCAACGTTGATGCACTGATAGAAAAGAAATCGATCATCCATGCCCTTGCAGAATTCACAGACGGCTCTACCACTGCACACTTTGCGGGGGTGGACATGAAACTCCCTATTGCCTTTGCATTGAGGGGAGAGGTGGAAGAGGCCATACTGCCTCCGACAGACCTGCTCAGCATAGGGAGCTTGGAATTCCTGCCTATTGAAGCGGCACGCTACCCTATCTGGGATATTAAAGATCATATCCTGGAACATGCCCATTTAGGTGTTGTGGTCAATGCGGCCAATGAAGAAGCGATAGAGGCATTTCAGGAAGGGGAATGTTCCTTCTTTGGTATGAGCGAAATGGTTTTAGATGCCTATCAAAGGTTTGAAACGGTGAAAGCATCGAACATCGATGAGATCATCCAAATAGATCAAGAGGTAAGAACATATGTCAAACAACGATAAAGTACTCATCCTGCATGGCTGGGGAGGGAGCGATGCACCCCACTGGCAGGCAGAATTGGCAGCTACAGTTGCCAAAGCATACGGCACGGTCTCTTTCCCCCTGCTTGACAACTGTCACTTCCCGAGCAAGAACAGATGGGTCAAACAGCTCAAAGAGATACTTGAGGAGTTTAAACCAGATACTGTGGTGTGCCACTCTCTTGCCAACACACTGTGGTTTTGGCTCTGCCAAGAAGAAATAGCATATGTGAATAGACTATTTATGGTCTCACCGCCAAGCCTTACCACTGACATCGATACCATCAAAACCTTTTTCCCTTGTCATCTGCCAGAAAACCTCCATGCCAAAGAGGTACAGATGATCGTTTCGGACAATGACCCATATATCCAGGTAGAAGAAGCCCAAAGCATCGCACAACACTATGATGCACCTCTCACAGTGATCAAAGATGCAGGCCATATCAATGCGGACAGCGGCTATGGGAAATGGGACCTGATAGAAAAACTTGTATTGGACAGATCATGATCTTAAGTATTGAATCCAGCTGTGATGACAGCTCCATCGCCATCACTGACATAGCCACCAAAAAAGTGCTTTTTCATAAGAAGATCTCCCAGGAGGCACAACACTCCTGTTACGGCGGTGTGGTCCCTGAACTTGCATCGAGACTGCATGCTGTTGCACTTCCTGAGATACTCAAAGAGACCCAACCCTACTTTGAAAAGCTCAAAGCCATAGCGGTCACCAATCAACCCGGACTGGGAGTCACCCTGCTTGAAGGCATTGCGATGGCAAAAACCTTAAGTACGCTGCTTGAGATACCCCTTATCCCCGTACATCACCTCAAAGGGCATATCTACTCACTTTTTATCGAGAAAGAACCTATTATGCCCCTGCTGGTACTTCTCATCTCCGGAGGACATACCCAAGTGATACGGGTTGAGAGTTTTGAGCATATGGAGATCCTTGCCACGAGTATGGATGACTCTGTAGGAGAGAGTTTTGACAAATGTGCCAAAATGATGGGCTTAGGCTACCCTGGAGGACCACTCATCGAAGCTCTCGCACTTAAAGGAGATGAGAACCGTTTTGACCTGCCTGTACCGCTACGTAACTCTCCTCTCATTTCTTTCTCCCTCTCAGGGCTGAAAAATGCTGTCAGACTTCAAGTCGAAACGCTTGGCGGCAGTGAGAATATGAGCGAGCAGGATAAAGCGGATCTCTCTGCATCCTTCCAAAAAGCGGTCAAACTTCACCTGCTTCAAAAAAGCAAAAAGATCTTTGCCAAAGAGAAGATCAAAGACTTTGCTATCGTCGGTGGAGCCTCTGCCAATAAATACCTTCGAAATGCCTACCAAAACCTTTGTGATGAATTTGGGAAAACGATGCATGTGGCACCGCTTGAATACTGTGCAGACAATGCCGCTATGATAGGTAGATATGCACTCGAAGCCTACCAAAGAAAACACTTCATCGATCCCAATGAAATCGATATTGTCAGCAATAAAAAACAACAAAACGGGATGCTTCTTTGATTGTCATATGAATCCCCGTCTAATGGCGAGATATCTAAGCTAGTTTTAGCTAAAATATATACACTTATACCCCCACAAAATGGAGTCTTAACATGTCAGAATATGGTGCTAGTAATATTAAAGTCCTTAAAGGGCTAGAAGCGGTAAGAAAAAGGCCTGGTATGTACATTGGTGATACCTCTATCAAAGGTCTTCATCACCTTGTATACGAAGTTGTAGATAACTCTATCGATGAAGCGATGGCAGGGTTCTGTGATACCATCAAGGTCACACTTACAAAAGAGGGTTCTGCTATCATTGAAGATAATGGTCGTGGTATCCCTGTCAAAGAGCATCCAACCGAAAAAATATCAGCAGCAACTGTCGTATTGACGGTCCTGCATGCCGGTGGTAAATTTGATAAAGACACTTACAAGGTTTCAGGTGGACTTCACGGGGTAGGTGTCTCTGTTGTAAATGCACTTTCCAAAAAACTGGATATGACCATTTTTAAAGATGGTGAGATACACACACAAAGCTTTCAAAAAGGTATCCCTGAGGCCCCACTGACATCTGGCGACAGCACAAGAAAACACGGGACAAGAATCGAATTTTGGCCAGATGAAACTATTTTTAAGGATAGTGTAACATTCCAAAAAGAGATCCTGATGAAACGTTTCAGAGAACTCTGTTATCTGAATCCAAAGATCACCATCGACTTCAGAGATGAACGTGACGGGACCAAAGAAATGTACCATTTTGAAGGAGGAATCAGACAATTTGTTGAAGATATGAATACGAAAACCCCTCTTTCAACAGCACAATTCTTCCAGGGGAAAGCAGATGACATCGAAATCGATATCGCACTCATGTATTGTGATGCAGATTCAGAAAAGGTGCTCTCTTTTGTAAACAACATTAAAACAGCTGAGGGTGGTACACATGAAGCTGGATTTAGAGCAGGACTTACACGTTCTATGGCAAGCTACATTACCAAAAATGCCAATGCCAAAGAAAAAGGGACCAAGATCACAGGAGATGACTGTAAAGAGGGGCTCATCGCCATCATTTCCGTACGTGTACCAGAACCTCAATTTGAGGGACAGACCAAAGGAAAACTGGGTTCCTCCTATGTACGTCCTTTGGTACAGAAGTTCTTCTCTGAAAACTTTAACAAATACCTTGAAGAGACCCCTTTGGAAGCAAAAGAGATCATGGCACAGATACTCCTTGCAGCCAGAGGTAGAGATGCGGCAAAACGTGCAAAAGACCTGGTCAAACGTAAAGACTCTATGAGTGTCGGGACACTCCCTGGTAAACTTGCAGACTGTCAAAGCAAAGACCCTGAGATCTCTGAGATCTACCTGGTGGAAGGGGACTCTGCTGGTGGTTCTGCGAAACAGGGTCGGGACAGGGTTTTCCAGGCGATTCTTCCGCTCAAAGGTAAGATCCTTAACGTAGAGAAAGCGCGTTTGGAAAAGATCCTCAAATCCGACGAGATCAAAAATATGATCACGGCACTGGGTTGCGGTATCGGTGAAGAGTTTGATGAAGAGAAATTACGATACCACAAGATCATTATCATGACCGATGCCGATGTGGATGGTTCTCACATTCAGACACTGCTGATGACATTCTTCTTCAGATTCTTGAAACCGATCATTGAAAAAGGATATCTCTATCTTGCACAGCCGCCGCTTTACCGTTATAAAAAAGGGAAGAATGAAACCTATCTGAAAGATGAGAAGGCACTCAATGACTACCTGATTGAAAACGGTATCGCTGCCATTGAAAGTGAGACGATGGGACAGGCAGACCTTGTGGATCTCTTTAAACTGGTAGCATACTACCGTATGACGCTCAAAGAGATAGAAAAACGTTTTGCACTGCCTGAAGTACTTCGATATATGATCGAAAACCCTGATGTGATCGGTACAGATAACAAAGAACTTGCCAAAACGATAGAAGCATACATCGCTGAGCTGGGGTATAACATCCTTAACAAGACCATTAATGAAGATACGATACACCTTTTTGTGCAGACCAATGACGGGCTGGAAGAACTCATCGTGGATGAAATACTCTTTACCAACCCTCATTATAATGAAGCGATCCATATTCATCAAAAGATCAAGGAACATATCACAGAGGAATTTGAAGGGCAGGACCTTCTTGCGCTCTTTGCAGAAGTGGAGAGTTCAGCAAAAAAAGGTGCCTATATCCAGCGTTATAAAGGTTTGGGGGAGATGAACCCTGAACAGCTTTGGGAAACAACGATGACTCCGGAGAACAGAAGATTGTTACAGGTTACCATAGAAGACGATGAAAGTGCCAGTGATACATTCACACTCTTTATGGGTGACGAAGTAGAACCTAGAAGAAACTACATTGAAAGCCATGCCAAAGATGTAAAACACTTGGATGTTTAATGCTCTACTCACAAAAAGAAGAAAGAGGACGACGTTTTACCCTGGCTCTTAGAGCAGGGTTACCCATACTCATTCTTGTTTTTCTTGTTTTTTACACGACACTTGATCATAAAAACACCATTAACATCAGCCTGAAAGATGGGCTGCTCCTTGCTGCCATTACTTTTATCGCCATCTATTATATTTATTTTTTAATGAATCTGAGTGTGCAGGAGACTTTCTTAGATCAAACCACACAAGGCTTCAATAAAAAAACATTTGTCAAAAAATTAGAAGAGTACAAACCAAAATCCTTGGCATGCCTAAGTGTTGAAAACCTTTCCCTGTTAAGCGAAAATTACAGCAGCGACCAGATAGATAATCTTCTCTATACCATTTCGAGGAAACTGAACCTCATATTTAAACAAAATGGTCTGGAAAAGGTACTGATAGGCCGAGGACGCGGTTCAGAATTTTTGATCGCACTTAATGATAACTATACACACATAGAAACGATCCTGGAAATGCTGATACAGGAGAACGGTCGTATTAACGATATTGACGTAGAGTTTAAATTTGCGATCATTACAAATCCCGATAAAGACTTTACGAAAGCCATACTGCAACTTCGAGATATACTTGCAAGTCAAGCGGAAGATGACACTCAAGAGAAAGATGCACCTAAAACAAAAGATGCCCAGGAACTTTCGGGCATAGAAAAAGAGGTGATCACTACGATCCAAAAGAAAAAATTACTTTTATCATTCAGACCTCTCATGAATACATCTAACCATACGATCGATACCTATGAAATTTCGGTCAAGCTGGAATCAGAAACCCATAAAGATATTCTGCCACGTGTATTCTTACCTATTATTAACCGTTTGGGTCTGGGAAGAGAGTATGATTTCACCTTGATCACACATGTGATAGACCTCCTGCCTCTTGTAGATAAGACAATCTCATTTACCTTTAATGTCTCACCCTTTTCACTCAGAGATAGCGCATTTCAGACAAAGCTGTTTGCCTATTTGGAAGAAAAGCAGGTCGACCCGTCCCGTCTCATTATTCAGCTCTATGAACGTAAAACACACCATGACCTTAGCGGATACCTTAAAACCCTAAAGAGTTTTAGATCGCATGGGCTACGGATCTGTATCGATAATTTTGGTTCTTCCAATGCTTCAATGGAATATATGAAACATTTTAAATTTGACATGATACAGTTTGATAGAAGTTATGTGACAAAATTAGAAGATGAAACCACTAATGCTATGCTTCACTCTTTAATCAATATGGCAAAAGAGTTGAACGTACAGACAGTGGCTAAGTGGGTCGACAATGAAGCCCAAGAGAAAAAACTCAAGTCGTTGGGTATTGATTACATACAAGGGTTTGGGGTAAGCAAATCCATCAATGAAGCAACACTCATTAATAGATACAATTAAAGGATAAACAATGAAATACGGTGAAAAAGAGATACTGGAATTTGACATTAACAATGAAGAGAACTATTGGCCTAATGAACATCAAAAAAATTATACGATCAATATTGAACTTCCTGAGTTCATGTGCATGTGCCCGCGTTCAGGATACCCTGATTTTGCCACGATCAAACTCAGCTATCAACCAGATCAGAGAGTAATAGAGCTTAAAGCACTCAAACTCTACATCAATTCATTTATGAGACGGTATATCTCTCATGAAAATTCTGCCAATGAGATCTATGATGCACTTTACAGCAAGCTTCAGCCTAAATCCATGAAGCTCATCGCAGATTTTAACCCCAGAGGAAATGTCCATACCGTTATAGAGATCGACAGTGAGAAGTGTTAAGTAAACAAGAACTGCTTCTTGTTTATAACTTCGAAACCAGAGTGCTGAAGCAAAGCGACCACGTCGGCTGAACTAAAACATTACAATTTGACATATATTTAAATTTACTTCAAAAAATCTATTATGATACGCCTATATGAACAGTAAGGATACCCATGATAGATTTTCATGAAGTGATGCATAGGGTCAAAGAGATCCTCTCATAACAGACGAAGAAAGAAAAAATACTCGACAGAGATATCGCAGACTCTCTGAAACTTGATCCCCAATACTTTGCGGTCATCAAAAGACGTAAAAAGATCCCTTATGAATCACTGGCCCATTTTTGTAAGCAGCACAAGATCAGT
>JBNLDB010000057.1:0-9115 GCA_050304115.1 Sulfurovum sp.
CTTCGGTATTACAAAGACCATGAAATGATCATGAAAAAAGGTATCGTAGTAGGACGTATAGACAGACCGACACCGCTTTTCTCCAATGCTATACGTTATATGGTACTGAATCCAACATGGACCATCACGGATAATCTGGTAAAACGGGATCTGATTCCTGTACTTAGAGAAAATCCTATGTACCTGGAAGAGAATAATATTCATGCATTTAAAGGTAAAAAAGAGATTGAGGTCACATACGAGATGCTTGCTTCTTATGAAAAAAGCGAAGAACGTGTACCATACCGTTTTGTACAGTTCCCGGGTGACAATAATGCCTTAGGAAGAGTGAAGTTCATGTTCCCCAACAAATATGATGTATATCTGCATGATACGGATAATAAATCACTGCTTTCACGACGTTATAAGATCTATAGTTCGGGCTGTATGCGTCTGGAGAAACCTTTTGATCTTGTATCCTTATTACTTGAACATGTAAGAAAGAGTTATTCACAAAGTGAGATCGAGGAAATACTTGAAAGTAACAAACCAACGACTATTGGACTCAAACAAACTGTACCTATACATATGGTTTATTTTACGGTATATGAAGAGGATGGGTTGGCTTATTTTAAAAATGATATCTATCTCTATGATAAGATCATTGAAGAATCAGTCGTGGGAAATAAAAAGTCTACCTTCACCATACCTAAAAAACGTATGATCTCTGTAAAGAAAAACGCACAACCGCTTTCTAACTAGATTTCTTTCGCAGTTTCACCCTTTGCAGATGCGTCAATGCAATAGCCATCGCATCTGTGATATCCAAAGGTTTGATCTCCTTTTTAATACCAAGGAGCCTTTTTACCATAAAAGCGACTTGCGCTTTGTCTGCTTTTCCGTTTCCCGTGACCGATTTTTTTACTTGTAATGGTGTATATTCATAAAAATAACCTATCTCTTGGAGTATCTTTAATGAGAGTGCCCCTCTAAACTGTGCAAGCTTCAGAACGGACTTTGGATTATAGGCAAAAAAGATATCTTCAATGGCCACTTCATCTACTTTATGTGCCTTTAAAATGACGTCAATCCCCTCTACAAGCTCAATGATCTGCTCCTGTAGCTCTTTTGCTTTGATTTTCACCAACCCTGCTTCAACAAGTGAAAAGTTTTTTCCATCCCAAAATATGATACAGTACCCTAAATTACGGCTTCCGGGGTCTATTCCTAAAATATTCATTCACACCTTTGTTCACATAGTGAATAAAATTATTCAACTCTGTTTAATAACGCTATTTTAGCTTAAATTGGCTAAAATGTTATAAGTTATTCACATTGAGAATTTTAACTCTCTAAAACTGTAAAAAATTATTCACACATTTAAAAATATCAAAGGCATGAACGGATGAATGTAGGACAAAAAGTACTTTTTGAACTGAAAAAAGAGATCACAGAAGTAGAGTATGAACGATATATCAAAAATTTAACCTATGATACCAAACGATCGCGAAGTAATATTGCCTATTTCAATGCACCAAATATGATCATTGCAAAGTGGATCAAAAGTAAATATAGTGATAAGCTGATGCATCTTTTCGAATTACAAAATGAAATAAAACCAGAAATAGAGATCACGGTAGGTAAACAAAAGGAGCAACATCCAACACCGGCTGCAAAACAGACCAGTGAAAAAAGTCATTCTAAAAGTACCTATCTCAATCCCTCTTTGACCTTTGAGAGTTTTATTGTAGGAGATTCCAACCAATTTGCCTATACCACGGCAAAATCCGTAGCAGAAAAACCTGGTAAACTTTATAATCCTCTTTTCCTCTATGGTGGTGTAGGATTGGGAAAGACACACCTTCTTCAAGCCATAGGTAATTATCATATAGATCTGGGTAAAACCGTCATCTATACGACATTGGAACAGTTCATGAACTCTTTTACTTCACATCTGCGTTCTCAAACCATGGACAGATTCAGAGATAAGTTCAGAGAGTGTGACCTTCTCCTTATCGATGATATACAGTTCCTAAGCAGAAAAGAACAGACCCAAGAAGAGTTCTTTCACACCTTCAATGAACTCTACAACAACAATAAACAGATCGTCATTACTTCAGACAGACAGCCCAATAAGATCGCAGGACTTGTTGACAGATTGCGAACACGTTTTGAAATGGGGCTCATGGCAGATATACAACCACCGGGACTTGAAACCAAAATTGCCATCATTCAAAAAAAATGTGAACTTGACGGTATAAAACTGGACAATGAAATAGTCAATTACATCGCTACGCATATGGGTGACAATATACGAGAAATAGAGGGAACCATCATCAAACTCAATGCCCTTTCTTCCATGCTTAACCAGGAGATCACTCTTGATTTCGCACAAAATGCCATAAAAGATCAACTCAAAGAGAAAAAGGAAAATATTACGATAGATGAAATCGTAAAGATCATTTCAAAAGAGCTCAATATCAAACCTTCTGATATCAAATCAAAGAAACGTACCAAAAATGTGGTCAATGCAAGAAGAATTGCGATCTATCTGGCTAGAAATCTTACACCCAACTCTATGCCGCAAATTGCTGTATATTTTGGAATGAAAGACCATACAGCTATTTCACACGCAATGAAAAAAATCAATGAGATCATAGAGAGTGATGAGAATTTTAAAGTAATTTTAGAAGAACTCTCCAACAAAGTAAATACACATACACAAAGTGAGCCGCTCTAAACAACATTTCATCATAGAAAACTTGAATAAAAAAAAGATATAATTTTAAAAGTGAATAAATGTGAATGTTTAAAAAGAGTTAGACATTCGCTTAAATAACGGTCACACAGGCAATAAAGTAGTTTTTCACATATTCATGTCACACTACTACTACCTACTAATTTTATTAAAAATAAGGAGAGTCAATGAAGATAAGAGCGCAAAAACAGATTATAGAATCTATACTTATTAATTTACAGCCTTTTTTAGAAAAAAAAGATGCAAGTCAAATTACCTCACATATATTGTTTACCACACAAGATAATAAATGTATTGTTAAAGCTACAGATTCTGAAATAGGTTTACAGATCGTTACTGATAATATCAATATAGAAGCAGAAGGCGCTTTTACTGCACACGGTAAAAAACTTCTCGATATCATACGTATACTCAAAGATGATGAGATTACATTAGAAATTTTAGACAATACACTGATTATCAAACAAAAACATTCTAAATTTAAACTTCCTACATTTGATGCCAACTCTTATCCATCATTCCCATCAATCAACGATAAACCTCAAATTTCCTTGGATTCTCTAAGTTTGATTCAAAATCTGAAAAAGATCTCTCCTGCAATTGATACTAACAATCCGAAGTTTGAACTCAATGGTGCTCTGATCAATATCAAAAATGACGGTACCGATCTAGTAGGTACCGATACCAGAAGATTGGCCATTACGACTATACCTGGTAATAATAGCGAAGCCCTCTCTTTAATCGTACCTAAAAAAGCTATTTTAGAAATTCAAAAACTCTTTTTAGACCAGATCGATATCTTTTTTGATGAAACCAATCTTATTATTTCAAATGAAAATTACTATTTTTATACAAGATTGATCAATGGTAAATTCCCTGATTATCAACGTATCATCCCAGCTACGACCAAACACCAGATCACACTTCCTAAAAAAGAGATGATTGATGCGATAAAAATGATCACAACCATTTCACAAGAGATCAAAATGACACTTCTATCTGATACCATTATTTTTAATTCGTTAAGTGCCGACAATGTAGAAGCAAAAACAGAATTGGAACTCAATACAGGTTTAAATGATAAATTTGAACTCTCTTTCAACAGTAAATATCTCTTGGATTTCATTTCACAGGTCAATAAGAATGAATTTACTATTGAATTCAATGAACCGTCACTGCCATTTATTGTCAAAGACGATAATTTTATTACAATCATCATGCCGATCGTGGCATAAAAGGAAAAGCGTTATATGAGTGAAAATAAAACAAAATATATTTTTGTTACAGGTGGTGTACTTTCCTCTTTGGGAAAAGGTATTACTGCTGCAAGTATTGGTACATTATTAAAACATACTGGGCAACGTGTAGGCGTATTGAAACTCGATCCCTATATCAATGTTGACCCTGGTACCATGTCACCTTTGGAACATGGAGAGGTTTTTGTCACCAAGGATGGTGCGGAAACAGATCTCGACCTCGGTCATTATGAACGATTTTTGGATACATCTCTGACACAGAACAACAACTTTACCACAGGTCTTGTCTATAAAACAGTGATCGAAAATGAACGTAAAGGGAAATATCTTGGTAAAACCATCCAAGTAGTACCCCATATTGTGAACGAGATCAAAGATCGTATCGTTAAAGCAGGTGAAAATAAAGATATTCTCATCGTAGAACTGGGTGGTACGACAGGTGATATCGAAGGTTTACCATTTCTAGAAACGATTAGACAGATGAAACATGAATTAGGTAAAACACAGGTCATGAATATCCATGTCACGCTTTTACCTTATATCAAAGCAGCAGGAGAACTTAAAACAAAGCCGACTCAGCACTCTGTGCAGGAACTGAGACGTATAGGTATTGCACCGCATATGTTGGTACTCCGTGCTGAAGTACCTGTTTCAACTGAAATTAAACGTAAAATAGCCTACTCTTGTGATGTTGATGAGGATTCTGTGATCATTGCAGCTGATGCACCTACGATCTACCAAGTACCTTTGAATTTTTTGGATCAAGATATATTGGCACCTATCTGTAAACAGTTGGATCTTGATAACTGTCAACCGAATATGGATAAATGGAGAGATCTCGTACATAAGATCATCATGCCTAGCGACAGTATGAAAATTGCATTTGTCGGTAAATATTTGGATCTTAAAGAGTCTTATAAATCTTTAACTGAAGCCCTGATACATGCGGGTGCACATCTTGACACGAAAGTAGAGATCAAATGGGTGGACAGTGAGAAGGTTGAAGATGAAGGTGCCCAAAAATATCTGAATGACTGTGACGGTATTTTGGTTGCAGGCGGTTTTGGCGGACGCGGTGTGGAAGGTAAGATCCAGGCCATCCAGTATGCAAGAGAAAATAAAATACCATTCTTGGGAATCTGTCTGGGTATGCAACTGGCAATGGTAGAGTATGCCAGAAATGTACTGGGTATTAAAGATGCAACTTCAGTTGAGTTTGATGAAAATACCCCAAATCCTATTATTTATCTTATCGATGAATTTATCGATGCAAGTGGTTCAAAACAGGTAAGAACAACCACATCTCCAATGGGTGGGACCATGCGTCTTGGTGAATATGAATGTGAAACAAAAGAGGGTTCAAACTTAAGAGCAGCCTATGATTCTAAGATCATTTATGAAAGACATAGACATCGCTATGAGGCAAATCCTAAATACCGAGAAGCATTGGAAGCAAAAGGTATGGATATTACAGGTGAGTCTGACGGACTCATTGAAGCAGTGGAAGTGAAAGATCATCCTTGGTTCTTAGGTGTGCAATTCCACCCGGAATTTACTTCTAGACTTCAAAATGCCAACCCAACGATCTTGGCTTTTGTGAATGCAGCAATGCAGAATAAAAAATAGATGGTCAAACCCTTAACACTTGCTAAGTTAGAAACACTTTTAAATATGCGCTTTGAAGAGGGATTTCTCTCTCTGCGTGATCTTCCTCAACCCTCTTTGTTCAAAGATATGGACAGAGCAACAGAACGTATCGTTTCTGCCATTCAAAACAAAGAAAAAATCACTATTATTGGTGACTATGATGTAGATGGCGTCACTTCTACAACTTTGATGAAACTTTTTTTTGAAGAGATCGGTTATCCCGTGGAGTGGATCATCCCAAATCGGTTTAGAGACGGGTATGGACTCTCTGCAAATATCATACCCCGCATAGTCGGTACAGACTTGGCACTCACAGTCGATAACGGTATCTCTGCTGTCTATGCTGCCCAGCTTTGTAAAGAAGAGGGGATCGACCTGATTATTACAGACCATCACCTTTTGGCACCTGAAGTACCGGAAGCCTATGCGATCATAGACCAAAAACAGGGATCGTGTACCTTTCCTTATGAAGATGTGTGTGGCGCCCAAATTGCTTGGTATCTTATTGCATCGCTCAAAAATACACTCAATATCAAAATTGACATGATGAAATATATGGAATTGGTCTCCATTGCTATTATTGCAGATATGATGCCGTTAAAACACATTAACCGGGCAATGGTCCTTGCAGGAATACAAGCACTCAATAAGTCTAAACGACCTGCGATCAGGGCTTTTCTTGAACAGAGTCAAAAAGAGACGATCACGTCAGAAGATATAGGGTTTTTCCTTGCACCTTTACTGAACAGTGCAGGGCGGATGGAGGATGCCTCATATGCCGTGGATTTCTTAACTTCGACCAATATCTATGATGCCAGAGTAAGACTCGAACGTCTCGTAGAATTCAATACCCTAAGAAAAGCTACCGAACACACTATTACACAAAAAGCTATGACCCAGGTGGAACAGAATGACGAAGTAGCGATTGTGGTCGGTGAAGCATGGCATGAAGGCGTGGTAGGTATTGTAGCGGCAAGGGTGGCAAGGGCATGTGAAAAACCTTGCATCATACTTACCCAAAGTGAAGATGGATTGCTGAAAGGGAGTGGTAGAAGTTTTGGAACATGTGATCTCTTTGCGATCGTAAACAGTACTAGAATGCATCTGGAGAAGTTTGGAGGACATCAGGCAGCCATTGGACTCTCTTTAAAAGAGGAGAATCTAGAATCCTTTAAAGCAGAGGTACAGAGGAACTTTGCTGAAGGCGGTTACCTTAAAGAGGAGATGGATCCCGAAATAGTCGGAGATTTACATTTTTCTGCTATCTCTTTTGAGTTGACATCCCTCATAAAAAAGTATGAACCTTACGGACAGGGAAATGCTACCCCAAAGTTTATCAGCACCAATGTGGAGATTCTTCAAGTAGGCACTATGGGCAAAGAGGGAGAACATTTACGTTTTTCTTTTGCCCAAGATGGTATCGTGATGCAGGGTGTGAAATTTAAGACACGGGAAGTATTTGAAACAGGTTCTAAGGCAGATATTGTCTATACAGTCACTGAAAATCATTTTAGGGGAAGGGTGACACTGCAGTTGATGGTTGATAAAGTTGTGATATGGTGATTTATATGCTAACAGTGAATTGACAGTGTTTAAAGTCATAAAAACGTTAAAACAGATGGAGTGTATTCAAAAAGGAGATTACAATAAAAAAAAAATTGTAATGTATCTGTTTTAACGTCCATAGATTAGGAATTAATGCTATGGATAAGACAGTATAACCTAGATAATTCAATTGCTAACGTTATTTTTGTCTATTTATTAATCAATTAAAGAGATCTATAATGAAAGATAATGATAGAAGAAAAATGATTGATACTCTACAAATTGATAAATTTGGTGATGTTGCACCTAAGGCGAAGGCCTCAGGTGTAAATTGAAGCAGGAAAAGAGATTAAATTGGTAAAACTCTGATGTTTTCGTCTAGTTTCTCTTTTAAGATGTTTTCTATAGCGGAAAGTGTACCTGTACTTGAACTTGCACAACCAGAACATGCACCTAGATAACGGATGTAAATGTCAAAGTTCGCACCGTTCTCTTTGATGTCAAGGATCTCCATATCACCACCGTCCATGACAAGCATTTGTCTGATATTCTCATCTACGACTTTATCCACTGCTTTGATACGCTGAACGATAGTCATTTTAGCAAAATCAGCACTTGCACCACCTTCATTACCGAGAGTTGCACCCGCAGCCATTTTTTCTTTTTCATACTCTTCTAAGAGGTCTACAAGATAGACATCTTTTTCTTCATGTCCACCAGGTTTGATACATGATTTACAAAATGCACCCGCTTTTGTGTAATCTGTGATCTGCTCAACCGTTGTAAGGTCATTAAGACGGATCACCTCTTTGAGCGTAGAGAGTGTGACACGTGCACATTCACACACGATCACTTCTTGTTCAAAGCTATCGATATCTACACCTTTGTACTGTGCTGCAGCTTTTTTGATCACATCATAAGCCATCACAGAACAGTGCATTTTTTGCGGTGGCACTGCCGGGGTATCCGGTTCATCACGCATTGCTTTCTCAACATCAATATTCGTGATCTTTACTGCTTCATCAACTGTTTTACCTTTACAAAGCTCAGCCATCGTGTCTGAAGAGGCGATCGCTGTACCACAACCAAAACTTTTGAACTTAGATGAAAGGATTCTGTCCGTTTCAGGATCCACTGCCCAGTAAAGTCTTACTGCATCTCCACAACTTTCTGCACCGAAGTCAGCAACGATGAGTTTAGCACCCATCTCTTTGGCTTCCTCTTCTGTGATCTCACCCATGTTTTGCGGGTTGTTCATTAAATCTGTTACTTTATTGCTGTACTCATCCCAGATGGTACCGCCTACTAAACTATCTATACCCATTTTATATCCTTTATTAAATTTTATCTATTAATGGTGATGCGCGTCTAATCCGCTCTCATGACCTTCCGGTGCGTATGCATATGAACTTGAGATACCTCTAAGTCTTATGACAGCTGCTTTGACTACTTTGAGTGTGTAGTCCAATTCATCCTGCGTCGTGTAACGGCTCAGTGAAAAACGGATAGCCGTATGTGCCAAGTCTTCTGCGGCACCGATAGCTTCCATGACCGAGTTTGCTTCCAGATCTTCACTTGCACAGGCTGAACCTGTACTTGCACCGATACCTGCACGGCTGAGATCCCATAACATTGATTCACCCTCAATACCTCTAAATGAGATAAGGATGGTGTTCGGTGTTCTCTTCTCTCTTGGTGTAACAACGAAAGTATCTTCAATTTTAAGGAGCTCATCTTCAAAAGCATCTCTCATCTTTTTGATCTCTGACATTTCATAGTCAAGTGCCTCGATCGCCTGTTCCATTGCTTTACCCATACCTACGATACCAGGTACGTTCAGTGTACCTGAACGGTATCCGCCCATTTGTGCACCACCGTGAAGAAGAGGCATAAGCTCTTTTCCTTTTTTCATATAGAGGGCACCTACACC
>JBNLDB010000058.1:0-9056 GCA_050304115.1 Sulfurovum sp.
TTGGTGATCTACAGCTTGATAAAATTCTGAAGTACGAAGAGAGACTTAAAGAGTGTCTTTCTGATTATATGATACCGCCTGAAGCAACACAGGTATCACCGCTTATCCCATTCTCACCTATGCCTGGTGGTGCATTGACAGCCAATACTCAAATGATGAGAGATGCTGGAGATCTTGAGAAGTTTGATCAAGTGATCGCTGCGATGAAAGAGGTCGTAGAGCGTGGTGGTTACGGTACATCGGTAACGCCAGTGAGTCAATTCTACTGGCAACAAGCCTATGCAAACGTAATGTTCGGACCATGGAAACAGATCGCTCCAGGATATGGACGTATGGTACTTGGTTACTTTGGTAAAACACCGGTACAAGCAGATGAAGAGATCATCAAACTCGCATCTGACAAATTAGGTCTGGAACCAACGACAGAAAATCCTTTGGATATTGCAGATAGAGATGAAACAAAATCTATCGCACACTGGACAAAAGTACTTGAAGATGAAGGTCTGGCAACTTCAGATGAAAACATCTTCATCGCTGGTGCATGTGCTGAAAAAGGTATTGCGTTCTTGAAGGGTGAAAGTCCTCTCATGGTAAGAAAAGGTCAAGAAAATAATTGTAATGGAGAAAAAGAGATGGCAGGAAATTATACAGTAGTAGTAGACGGTAAACAATATAGCGTACAAGTAGCAGAGGGTGAGGGAGATATCCAAATTGCACCTGCAGCGCCAGCGGCACAAGTCAATGCAGTAGCAGAAGCTTCAACACCGGCATTGGTACCGGGTGCAGCTGGAAGTGTGGAGATACACTCGCAGACTCCAGGTAATGTATGGAAGATCGTGAAAAACCCGGGTGATACTGTTGCTGAAGGTGATGTGATCATGATCCTTGAAGCGATGAAGATGGAAATCGATATCGCTGCACCACAAGCAGGGAAAATCGCCTCAATTAATGTCAATGTCAATGATGCCGTCTCAGACGGACAACTTCTAGCCACAATGGAGTAGTAGGTATGAAGCTTAAACATCTTTTACTTTCGATGATGTTCGCTTTTACAGCACTCACATCAACAGTGCAAGCCAGTGTGCATGAAGCACCTGCTGCACCTGCGCAAGAAGAACAAGCCTATGAACCCAAATCTATCTCTCAACTTCTTGTAAGCTTCTTTGAAACTACAGGTCTCAATGCCATGGTAAACCCTGAAGAGGGTGTGAAAAATGGTCATGGTGATGAGATGAGTCTGTTCGCCCAAAGTTGGGGTAAACTTATTATGTTTATCATCATTTTCCTACTTTTCTATTTAGCCATTGCTAAAGGATTTGAACCCCTTCTTCTTTTACCTATCGCTTTCGGCGGACTTTTAGCCAATATACCTATTGCCAATATGACAGGAGATCACGGTATGTTAGGTATTATCTACAATATGGGTATTGCCAACGAATTCTTCCCGCTGTTGATCTTTATGGGTGTTGGAGCGATGACAGACTTCGGACCGCTTCTTTCTAACCCTAAAACAGCACTTCTAGGTGGAGCTGCACAGTTTGGTATCTTTGGTTCATTGGTGGGTGCTGCTGCACTTTCTCAATATACTGGTATGGTAGACTTCACGCTTAAACAATCTGCTGCGATCAGTATTATTGGTGGGGCGGATGGTCCTACATCGATCTTCATCGCATCGGCATTGGCACCGGAACTTCTTGGAGCTATCGCAGTTGCGGCCTATTCATATATGGCATTGGTTCCAGTGATCCAGCCACCGATAATGAGAGCATTAACGACAAAAGAAGAGCGTCAGATCGTTATGAAAACAACAAGAAAGGTCAATAGACTTGAAAAGCTTATTTTCCCTCTGATCGTTATCATGATGATCGCACTTATCTTACCGGATGCGGCACCACTAATGGGGTCTTTTGCACTTGGTAACTTTGCAAAAGAGTCAGGCGTTGTTGACAGGCTTTCTAATGAGATGCAAAACTCACTCATTAACATTGTTACGATCTTCCTTGGTCTTGGTGTTGGTTCTAAACTGGCTTCAGACTCATTCTTGGTAGCTGAGACAATGGGTATTATGATCATTGGTCTTCTTGCATTTGCTGCAGGTACAGCAGCAGGTGTGCTCATGGGTAAACTTATGAACAAGTTCTCTAAAGAACCTATCAACCCACTTATCGGTGCAGCGGGTGTCTCTGCAGTACCGATGGCAGCAAGGGTTGTAAGTAAAGTTGGTTCTGAGGAAAAACCGGGTAATATTCTGCTCATGCATGCTATGGGTCCAAACGTGGCCGGTGTAATCGGTTCAGCCGTAGCAGCCGGTGTACTACTTTCTATTTTTAAATAAAATAGTATCAGATATTATGCTTCCTCTGTTGAGGAAGTATAAGTTAGGAAATAACAGTTGTTTTCTAACTTATGCTTTGGCATGATAAAAATAAAAAAAGAATGAAATAGGATAGTTATGAGTACTAAAACGCCCAACGGACTTGATAAACTAGGGTTGAAAGATATTAAAGATGTCTATTACAATTTGAGTTATGACGAGTTGCAAGCGCACGAGGTAAACAGCGGAGAGTGTAAGATCTCATCATCAGGTACAGCAATGTGTGATACAGGAATCTTCACAGGACGTAGTCCTAAAGATAAATATTTTGTTGATCAGGCACCTTCCAACGAGCATATCGCTTGGGGTGATGTCAATGCCAAAATAGATAAAGAGATCTACGACGAACTTCTTGATCTTACTTTAACTCAACTTTCCGGTAAGAACATTTATGTCACAGATGTATATGCTGGTGCAAGTGCAGCAAGTAAGCGTTCTGTACGTTTTGTAACAGAAGTAGCATGGCAGGCACACTTTGTTAAAAATATGTTCATACGTCCTACAGATTCTGAACTCGAAAGATTTCAACCGGACTTTACGGTATACAATGCATGTAAAGCAGTAGATGAAAAGTACAAAGAACACGGATTGAACTCTGACGTTTTTGTTGTGTTCAATATAGAAGATAATGTGGCTATCATCGGTGGTACCTGGTATGGTGGTGAGATGAAAAAAGGTATCTTCTCTATGATGAACTATTGGTTGCCGCTTGAAGGTAAACTCTCTATGCACTGTTCTGCCAATGTAGGTAAAGAGGGTGATGTGTGTCTCTTCTTTGGACTTTCAGGTACAGGTAAAACAACACTCTCTACAGATCCTCAAAGAGCACTCATCGGTGATGATGAACATGGTTGGGATAACCATGGTGTTTTCAACTTCGAAGGTGGATGTTACGCAAAGGTGATCAATCTTGATGAGAAATCCGAACCAGAGATCTATGGTGCCATTGTGAAAGATGCGCTTTTGGAAAATGTCGTTGCGGATGAACTTGGTAACGTGGACTATACGGATGGTTCTAAAACGGAGAACACACGTGTATCTTATCCTATAGAACATATTGAAAACCATAAAAAAGATCTACAGGCAGGGCACCCGAATAACATTATCTTCCTTTCAGCAGATGCATTTGGTGTATTGCCTCCGGTAAGTAAATTGACCAAAGAACAGGCAATGTACTACTTCCTTAGCGGTTATACAGCTAAAGTGGCTGGAACAGAGAGAGGTATCACTGAGCCTGTAGCTACATTCTCTGCATGTTTTGGTGAAGCATTCTTGCCACTACACCCAACCGTTTATGCCAAACTTCTTGGTGAGAAGATAGATGAGCATGGTGTAAATGTATACCTGGTAAATACTGGATGGACAGGTGGTCCTTACGGTACAGGTAAGCGTATGAGTATCAAAAATACAAGAGCATGTATCGATGGTATCTTAAGTGGTGCGATCTTGGATACAGAGTTCGAAACATTGGATACATTCAATCTTGCTATCCCTAAAACATTGGAAGGTGTAGATACTGCCGTACTGAACCCAAGAAACACATGGAAAGACAAAGCTGAGTATGATGCTATGTTAGCGAAACTTGCCGGTATGTTCCAGGAGAATTTCCATCGCTATGATGGAAATGGTGATGAGTTTGACTTCGCATCTGCTGGTCCTCAACTCTAACACTAATGACTCACACAAATAAATTGTGTGAGTCATTAATATCCCTTTTTAAATTACTCATTTTTTAATCCTTAAGCTCTTCTCTTTCCTTCTATAATCAATTATAAAGACTCTTTTTCTAAAGATATATTTTTTTGAATCAATACATTTTTGATATACTCTTAATATTGATATAAACAAACAATTGCACTTTGTTTTTTTAGTAAGTTTATAGAGTGCCTTTCTTGTTATTATTAAGTATCACTGTTAAGTATTGAAGTTATGGTTATCACAAATCTAATTTTGGAGTTATGCATGAACGAACAGATCAAGATAAAAAAAGAAGGCTCTGTACGGATTATTGAATTCTACAATCCACCGTATAACTATATAACACTGAAGATGCTACGTGAGTTATATACTCAGCTCTTGAAAGACCGCAATGATGATTCAATACGGGTTATGGTTCTTACTGGTGGTCTAGAAGATACCTTTCTCACCCATTACGATGTTGATGACCTCATTGACTTTCATAACACTATCGCCAAAAAAAGATCACCTTTTAGCAACCGTATGACAGCCCATATTCTTTGCTGGCTATTTGATAAGATGGATCAATGGCCCTGGCTTGAGCGTATTGCCTTAAAAAACACACAAAAACGTTCCAATGGAGAACAAAGCATTTTTTATTGGACCCGTTGCCTGCAGCTCCTCGAGAACTTTCCAAAACCTGTGATTGCAGCGATCAATGGTCTGGCCCTTGGCGGGGGTTGTGAGATTTCTCTTTGCTGTGATTTTCGATATATGGCCGATGGTGATAACTACCGTATAGGTCTACCAGAAGTACTGCTTGGTATTACCCCAGGGGGAACAGGTACTCCGCTTCGGCTCCCACGTATCATTGGAGAAGGAAGAGCTATGGAAATGCTCATGACCGGTGGGATCTATCCTCCCTCCAAAGCAGAGTCAATGGGGCTGATAAACCAGGTCCTTCACCCTGATGAATTAATACCCGTTGTCATGAAACTGGCCAAAAAACTCTCACGTGGAGCGCCCATAGCACAAGCATGCATCCGTACGTCGGTACGAAAAGGCAGCAGGATGGCCTGGTCCAAGGGACAAGTACTGGAGATGGCCGGAGCACTTACAGCCATGAACTCTGAAGATGCGAGACGCGGTATGGAAGCGTATGTGACTCATGTTGCTTCCCAATTCAAAGGTGTAGAGCCGGAAAAACGGTTTGAGCTTTATGATGACCTAAATAACGGTAATCTGACAGACTTTAAAGGAGAATAGGAAATGCGTGATCTAAAGGGTAAAGTAGCTGTCATTACCGGTGCAGGTTCTGGTATCGGACGGGGGCTAGCTATAAACCTAGCAAAAGAAGGCTGCTCTCTGGCTTTAGCTGATGTAGACGAAATAAGCCTAGCCGAAACTTTCAAACTGCTTGAAGATAAAAATGTAGAAGCCAGAATATACCGGGTAGATGTTTCCGACCGAGAACGTGTCTATCATTTTGCTGATGAAGTGAATGAAGATTTTGGCAAGGTTGACATCGTTATCAACAATGCTGGTGTGCAACTCAAAGAGACCCTAGAAGATGTCACTTATAAAGATTTTGATTGGTTGATGGGTATCAACCTTTACGGTGTCATATACGGATGTAAAGCGTTCCTTCCGCATTTGAAAAAACAGCCTATGGCCAACCTTGTTAATGTTTCTAGTGTACAAGGCTTTTTTACTAACCCTAATAGCGGTCCATACTGTACCAGTAAATTTGCTATACGTGGATTTACACTTACACTGGCCCAGGAGTTAAAAGATTCAACAGTCAATGTCACATGTGTCTATCCGGGTGGAGTTAGAACTAACATAGTAAAGAACGAAAGATTCTACAAGACAGCACAACCTGAAGTCTCCAAAGAGGATGAAGCTGCAAGGTTTGAAAAGTACGTATGCTGGATATCTCCCGACAAAGCAGCAAAGATAATCATCAAAGGCATTAAGAAAAATAAACCCAGTATCCTGGTAGGACCAGACGCCTATTTTTACGAATTTATAAGTCGCCTTATTCCTATGACCTGGCAAAAATTAATGGCAAGGTTTTAAACAGTATTACTAAGCTATAAACTATTAGCTAAGGATATCCTTTTTCATCTGTTCAAACTCTTCCTTGGTGATATCTCCATTCGCATATCTCTTTTTCAAAATTTCTAACGCCGAATCCGTCTCTTCACCTCTTTTGTAATAACCTTCTGTGCCCCACCACGGCATTCTACAGCCACCTCGTCCACGTCCAGTAAGTACAAAGAAGACGATTATCATTATTACGAACATAAGCATAGGGAAAAACCACATTCCTCCTCCATGCCATATACACGGTTGATCTGCTATCATAGTTGTTTCCTTTTTATGGTTTTATATACCATTTAACATGGCCTAACTAGAGTATATCAAAATATCTTATTTTCAAAACCTTTTAATATTTTAGTTGAATCATTATTTGCCTCAAAACTTACAATACCTTTCATTGGATTGGTGTTTTTGTATTAGAACGGGTGAAAAATACTCAGATATAGAGTAATATTGCCTCGCTTATTAAAATAATTATGTGTAATTATGAAACAAATATTTTAAATAGGATAAATATTATCTTATTTATTGTATTTTTTTCTTAAAAACTTGTTACTTTTTCGGTGTAAATAAAATTTCACAAGGAATCATAATGTCAAACTTACCAACAATCATTTGGTCAAAAATCGATGAAGCACCGGCACTAGCAACGTATTCATTATTACCAATTGTCAATGCTTTTACTAAAGAAGCGGGTGTAGAAGTCGTAGAGAGCGATATTTCTCTTGCAGGAAGAGTACTTGCTAGTCAAGGTCTTCAAGAAGATGAACTCTCTAAATTAGGAGAAGTAGTACTTCAACCAGATGGAAACGTGATCAAACTTCCGAACATCTCTGCATCAGTAGGACAGTTAAAAGATTGTATCGCTGAACTTCAAGGTCAAGGATATGATATCCCTAATTACCCTGAAAACCCGGCAAATGCTGAAGAAAAAGCAATCAAAGCTAAATACGATGTATGTCTTGGTTCAGCAGTGAACCCGGTTCTTAGAGAAGGTAACTCAGACAGACGTGCTGCTAAAGCGGTAAAAAGATTTGCTCAACAAAACCCACACAGACTTAAAGCTGTGGATGAAAACTGTCAAGCATATGTTGCTCATATGGGTGGTAACGGTGACTTCTTTGGTCATGAAAAATCTGTAACATCTACTGCTGATCAAAAAGTAACGATCGCACTTAACGGTAAAGAGCTTACTTCTATCGATGCATTGGCAGGTGAAGTACTTGATGGTACATTTATGTCTGTTGCTGCTCTTAGAGCATTCTATAAGCAAACGATCCAGGATGCAAAAGATAAGGGGCTTATCTGGTCACTGCACCTTAAAGCAACCATGATGAAGATCTCTGATCCAATTATGTTCGGTCATGCATTTGAGATCTTCTTTGAAGACGTATTCGCCAAATATGCTGATACATTCAAAGCATTAGGTGTGAACCCTAACCTTGGTATGTCTGACCTTGAGAAAAAGATCGCAGGTCACGCTCAAGAAGCTGAGATCAAAGCAGCATTCCAAGCAGTAGTTGATTCTGATGCTCCAAAAATTGCTATGGTTGACTCAGACAAAGGTGAAACAAACTTCAACGCATCTAACGATGTGATTATCGATGCTTCCATGCCAGTAGTTGTAAGAGAAGGTGGTAAACAGTGGGATAGAACGGGTGCAGCGGGTGAAACGGTTGCTGTAGTTCCAGATTCAACTTATGCAATGTTCCACGAAGAGATGGTAGCTGATATCGTGAAAAACGGTCAATACGATGTATCTACAATGGGTGCTATGCAAAACATTGGTCTTATGGCTCAAAAAGCTGAAGAGTACGGTTCTCACCCAACAACGTTTGAACTGGCTGAAGCTGGCACAGTAACGGTAACAGGTTCTGTAGATGGTGAAATGATGAGCTTTGAGTGTGAGGCTGGAGATATCTGGAGACTTGCTAGAACAAAAGATATACCTATCAGAGACTGGGTAAGATTGACAGTTGAAAGAACAAGAATTGAAGGTATCCCTGCAGTATTCTGGCTAGATGAGAACAGAGCACACGATGCTGAGCTTATCAAAAAAGTAAACGAGTACCTTAAAGAGTATGATACAGATGGTCTGGATATCAGATTCATGAAAGTAACGGATGCAACAAGATTTACAAATGCAGAGATCAGAAAAGGTAACAATGTTATCGCTGTAACGGGTAACGTTCTTAGAGACCATTTGACTGATATGTACCCGATCTTGGAGCTTGGTACTTCAGCAAAGATGCTTTCTATCGTTCCCTTGATCGCTGGTGGTGGATTGTTTGAAACTGGTGCGGGTGGATCAGCGCCTAAGCATGTAGATCAGTTCAATGAAACAGGTCACTTAAGATGGGATTCACTGGGTGAGTTCTTGGCATTGGCTGAGTCACTAAGAATGATTGAGCAAAAGAATCCTAATGAAAAACTTGCAGCATTGACTGCCGGTCTTGATACTGCAAACCAAGGGTATCTTGATAACAACAAAGCACCAGGAAGAAAAGTAGGAGAGCCGGATAACAAAGCATCTCACTTCTACCTGGCACAGTACTGGGCAGATGCACTTGCAAATGGAGAAAATGCAGAATTGGCTGCTAAGTTCGCTCCGGTTGCTGCGTCGCTTAAAGAGAATGAAGAGAAGATCATGGAAGAGCTTCTTGCTGTTGAAGGTCAACCGCAGGATGTTGGCGGATACTTCCATCCGAATGATGAGTTAGCTGCTAAAGCGATGAGACCATCAGCTACATTGAATGCAATTATTGATGCTATCTGAGTAGCAATCTACTATGTATCGCACTGTAGGTGCGATACATCTCACAAATGTTTTTAGGAGATTCCTTATGAATATCGATTTAATACTTCAAAATATTTTAAATCCACCCATATTATTTTTTCTGCT
>JBNLDB010000059.1:0-9021 GCA_050304115.1 Sulfurovum sp.
AAAATTCTATCTGTGTGGGTATCACCCTGTAACCTCCCCAGAAATCAGGTAGGGGCACAGAACCGTTCGCAAACTTTTGTTTCATCTTTTCTATTTGCATCTGGAGTATCTTTCGTGAAGAGATAACAGAACTTTGTTCACTCACCCATGCACCTATCTGACTACCGCGTGAACGCTTCATGAAGTATGACATTGACTCAGACGCAGTGATCTTCTCACATCTACCTATAACACGTACCTGGCGTTCCAGATCCAACCATAAGAATTCCAGTGCCACATGAGGGTTTTCTTCTATCTCTTTAGCCTTAACACTATTATAGTTCGTAAAAAAAACGAAACCCTTTTCATCAAATATTTTTAAAAGTACTGCACGTACATTAGGTATGTTGTCTTTTGAACTTGTAGCCAGTATCATACTGTTGGGGTCTTTTACCTCTGTCTCTACCGCTTGTGCGAACCAGGTTTCAAAAAGTATGAAAGGATCTGTAGGCACCGTACTTTCATCGAGTGTCGCTTGTATATATTCTGTACGCATCTCTTGCAAATCTAACATACTACCTCCTAAAGCCTCTGTTTAAAATATGCCAAAGCATTGTGTGAAGCCTCTTTATGTACGACTATCGGTTTGGGATAGTTTTCAATACTGTAGTGTAGCAGATAGCTCTCATCATGAAGCTTTTTTGCCTCTATCTCTTTGAGTTCAGGTATCCACTTTTTAATATAGACTGCCTCTTTATCAAATTTTTTACTCTGCAGGTAGGGATTGAAAATACGAAAGTAAGGCTGAGGATCTATACCAGTTCCTGCACTCCACTGCCAAGAGAGTATGTTGGATGCCGCGTCATAATCAAGCAGATACTTTGCAAAAAAACTTTCACCCCACTGCCATGGCAAAAGCAGGTCTTTGGTAAAAAATGACGCACAGATCATCCGTACACGGTTATGCATCAAACCTGTTTGCAACAATTCCCTTACCCCAGCATCCACTACGGGCACCCCTGTTCTTGCTTCACAGAATGCACTGTATGTCTCTTCATTCTCTATGCCGTTAAATCTATATTTATGGTTTTCCCACGCTAGATCAGGAAAATGAAAAAGCAGATAAGCATAAAAGTCACGAAAAATCAGCTGCCTGAAAAAAGGTTCCGTATCCACACCTCTTTTTTTCTGTTCAACCAAAAAACGTAAAAGGCTTCGGATCGAAAGCGTACCAAAACGAAGATCGATACTGAGATGTGAGGTGGCCTCTTTGTCAAGAAAATCTCTCTCCTTGGCATAGATGGAAAGATTCTTTTTCAGAGCTTTGAGTTTCGTTTCGACCTGATCGATAGGAGGAAGATTTTCTCTGAACCCGATCGATCCTATATATAAAGGAAGAAACTCCTCTTTATCCTTATCAATTTTGATGATGCCTTCATACGAGGTTTTATAGAGCGTATATTCTCCAAACGTATACTCTTGAAGATGCTCTTTAGAAAAAAGTGCTTTGGCCTTGTTATAAAAAGGAGTAAAGACCAGATAAGGTGTGCCATCATCTTTGAGTATCTCTTCAGGTTTAAAGATATAGGTATCGTACATATAGCGAAAGTGAAGAATATGAGAAACCCTGAGATCCCGCTCTCTGGCATAGGCATCATAATCTCCGCTGGCAACCACCTCATCAAAACCTTCCGCCTCTAACAGAGTAAATATCTCCACAGGATCGCACCAGAATATTTTGAGATCCAACCCTTTGGCCTGCAGTGACGCTTTGAGTTTGATAACCCTGTCAAAAATAAAGCTGACGCGTTTGTCATCTTCAGGAAGTACGTTGAGTATTTGCGTATCGAAGATAAAAACAGGCAGTACCTCACCATCGAGTGAGAGTAAGGGATTATCTTCCACTCTCAGATCACGCCTGAACCAAAGAATACGTTTCATTTATCCCTCACTCTCATCCTATAGTTTAGAAAAGATATTTTAATTTGACGATCCCACCCAAAGAGGGCTCGATGCTGTAACTCTCTACTTCATCAGCATGGTGGTCATAGATAGTAAAATCGCGTTTAAATGCGTAAAGAAGATCCGCACTTAGTTCAAAGTGTCTGTTGATCTCATACCGGAATCCCAGATTTGACTGAAAATCTTTAGCTTCACTATATCCCCCTGGCTCAATACCGCTCTCATCCGCAAGACGTATCACCGCCTGTGAATAAATCATACCTGCATTGATCAAAACTTCCGGAGTTATCTGATAGCCGATATAGGCTCTTGGAAATCCAAGCACCATTTTCAAACCATCACTCTCACGTGCGCGATAAGCATAACCAATGACAGGCAGAGCCAGTGTCTTTACAGAGTGATAATTCGCAAATGCACCAAGCTGTACCGCATGGTCATCATCAACCTTATAAGAAAAAAAACTCATAATACCGGCACCGAAGGAGTGACTCATCTCTTTTTCATAGGTTGTATTTACATTCACAGAGTTAAGCATAAACCATTTGTCATTGATACGTAGAGGCCAATTTGCATAAAGTTTGAAACGGTTCATTGCATCTATAGGTGTTTTACCCTGGTAAAAGGGAAGATCACTCTCACTGTCCCAGTCGAAATCCCAACGACTGTAGCTGACACCCATAATGTCGTTATTGATCTGTATCTTCTGTTTATAGGTTTTTACACTCCCTTCATACCCTTCAAATTTCGCATCAGATAAAAAATCACTTTGAAAACTCAGCTTAGGTTGTGTAATTTGCTCAAGCATTGAAAGTTTGTGCTCTTGGGCAAAAAGGCTCAATACAAACAGGGATGAAAAGAGTATGATCTTTTTCATTTCCCACTCTTTATGTCTGATCGCAATGCCAGATCTTTAGGATAAGGGTGTAAAAACTTTTGATTCAAAAGGTACTCAACATGATATGCCTTTGCAAACATATCCAGTCTGCTTAATGGTGCGATAAGCGGTACTATTTTGTTTGCATAGTCCCGTATCTGTTCATGGAGCATCTCTTTCTCTACTGCATTTATTTTATCCTTCACGAAGCCTGCCATATGTTCCAGTACATTTCTATTTTTTCCGATAGAACTCTTCTGAGCAATGGCTGTTTTGAAGAGGATCTCATACTGTCTCAATATTTCATCAAACCTCAAACCTTGATGATTTCCTACGATTTGTCCCAATTCCCTATACATCATGTCATTTTTTGCCTGTAACATGAATTTATAACTCTGATGAAAAGCTACCAATGCTTTCATAGTAGGATTTGAAGCCTTGAAATTTTCGAAATCATCATAGGCAAAAAGCTGCATGATAAAGTTCTCACGCAACCAAGGGTCATTAAGTCTTGCTTCCTCTTCCATGGGCAGTAAAGGAAAACGCTCTTTGCACATCTTTACAAAGAGACCATCACCTTTCTCTTTGGAGTAACCGTTCGTTCTATAGACCATAGCACTTCCAAACCCGCAACTCGGCGACTTGGACTTAAAAATGATACCTCTTATAGGTTCATTTTGAATTTTCTGGAGTTCATGCCTGTTGGCATGTAAAAGTGTCTCCGTAACATCCTGCTCTTTATCGCTGCTTTGAACATAATAACCCTCCTGGTCATCTTCCACCAGTCTAATCGTCGGTCTAGGTGTACCAAATGCCAAATTTTCCGGACAGAATGAAACAAACTGGACATACTTGCCTAAACTTTGGGTTACGAAACGATCAAGACTGTGTCCGCCACTATAACGTACTTCTTCCCCTAGTAAACATCCTGATACGGCTATTTTCATAAATCACCCTTTAGTACAAAAATGCTGTTTTAAATTGCTCATCATCCAATGATGTAATACCTATCTCTCTAAAGAACCCTAAAATAGGAAGTGACTCTTCATAATTTGAACTATACTGTGCATCAAAACACTTCAACGTAGCTCTTAGTATATCATCCATGAGTGGAGATTTAGCTTCTTTGGTATAGTCATAGTAGATCTCCATAGCCTGATCAGGATTTTCGTCCATGAATCTTATCGATGCTTTGACGGCTTCATCAAAATGATGACATACCTCTCTATTCTCATGATAAAAATCTTTGTTGACAAAAAGATCAAGAGCACTGAAATTCGCAAAACCTGACGTTTGGGCATCAAGATAGAGCAGATCCATTCCCTCATGCTGTGCCTCTATCCCTTCAAAATTATAAAAATAGAGCCATCCGCCATCCGCACCCTCTTTCATGAATTTAATATGTTCAAATCCATTCGGTACAAAACGTACCTTCTCTTTAGCCACACGGATACCCTCTTTTTCAAAATAACGACGGATGATCTCATATCCGATGGTATTGGTCACTTCATTGGACACCGGAGTGGTTATCGTGATGGTTTCACCATTTTTTACTTTATCATAGCTCTCTTTTTTCAAAAGTACACCACCTTTGGTCTCAAAATAGGTACCCAGTGAGAGGAATTTCTCATTAAACTGCTCTATAAGATGCAGTGGTTCATTGGTTGCAAACTGGATATTCCCTTTAATGAGCTCATCTAATCCGTCATAATGCTCATCAGGGATGATCAGTTCAAGATCCAAACCGTAGTTTTTAAAATATCCTTTCTCGATCCCCACCAAAAACGGTAAATGATCAGGGTTTAAGAACCATTCAAAAGCGAGTTTTAGTTTCATATTTTCATTCCTTTAATTAAATTTGATACATTCTCTTTTGTATTCCCTTTAAATGCTGCACTCACTACAGAGATCATATCTGCTTGAGTGGATGCAATTTGTCCTATATTTGTCTGAGAAATACCCCCGATGGCACAGATAGGTATGTCAAGTGCCTCTTTGGCTTTATGCAGTACATTCAAAGAGATGATACCTGAGTGGGGTTTTGTCGGTGAAGCGAAAAATGACCCGAATGCGACATAATCCGCCCCTTCCTCCTGGGCCTCTCTGGCTTTACGTATGCTTCCATAACATGACACCCCTATGATGCCTGTTGGAAATATTTTCTTTGCTTCTTGAATAGGCATATCATCTTTACCAATATGCAGACCGTCTGCCTCTATTGCAGCTGCTAAATGCGGACGGTCATCAATAATAAAAGGCACACTATAGCTGCGGCAAAGTGCCTGTAGAATGCGGCATACTTCTTCTACCTCTTCATCTGATTTTGTTTTGTTTCTATATTGTACGATAGAAGCTCCTGCGATAAGGGCATCTTCAACATAGCTGTGTACAGTTTCATCGGGTGTAAGGTATTCATCTGTGATCACATACAGACCATTAAGCGATCGCGGCATATTCTCCTCCTTTTTTGTGATGTATAGGTCCTGGTCCATTTCCAATACCCGGAGCCTCTCTCAGTCCATGTGTAATAAACTTTTTTGCAATGGAGATCGATTTCTCAAGTGAATGCCCCAATGCTAGGTTTGCTGTGATCGCGCTTGAAAAAGAACATCCTGTACCATGTAAATTGGAGGTTTCGATTAGTGGTGACTGAAATAGGCGCTTTTGATGATGAGAATAAAGCTGATCAACACTGAATCTGCCTTCTGGAGATTCAACCACATGATGTTTGATTAGTACAGGTGTATTGAGACTTTGGATCATTGCATGAGATCGCGTATCTTCCTGTTTGTATCTAAAGAATTCATAGGCTTCATAATGATTAGGGGTTATAAGTGTCACATGATCAAAAAGGGATTGCATGGCACTTAACGCATCATCTTCAAGTAGAGGAGACCCTGCTTTAGAGATAGAAACCGGGTCCAGTACGCTAGGGATACTAAGGTCTTGTATCATCTCACACACAGCATTGATGATCTCTTTATTGAAAAGCATACCGATCTTTATTGCTGCAACATCAAAATCATTCAGAACCATTTCAATCTGTTTTTTGACAAATGCTGCATCCATACCTACGATCTGTTCAACACCAGTGGTGTTCTGCGCTGTCAGCGCCGTGATCGCTGTGGTACCGAAAACATTAAACGCTTCAAATGTCTTTAGGTCTGCTTGAATACCTGCACCGCCGCTACTGTCAGAGCCGGCAATACTCATTACTACTTTCATCATCACTCCTTGATTTATATGTCAGGAGTATATGAAATATAAGATACTTTTCGTAGTGTAAAAATGTCAGTTCAATGGAATAAATGAAATATAAAGTGAATTTGGAGATTAAAGTATATCTCTGAGTACCATCGCATAGTGCAGAACAATCAGGTTTAAAAGAAAAATACCCATCGATGAAGCCTTTGAGAAAAGACGCTGCAAAGGTGTTTTTTCTGTATGCAGGGTCTTCAAAGAGATAGCCATATGTATGACTGTCAAGACTACAATGACAGCCACTATATAGAGTTTCATACGTAATGCATCGATCACTTCATTTGATAGGTTTGAAAAAAGTATATCCAGCAGACCATTGCCGGATATCATAATATATCCTGTAGTAAGAAGGATGATCAGTGCCGCTGTCTCAAAATACCCATAGATAGGACCTATACGTGGATATACAGCATCCTGATCTTCTTTTTGTCTAAGACTCACACCCAGCATGAACATGAAAAATGCACCACCTATCCATGCGATAGCTGCCACAAGGTGTAAGTGTAATGCCCAGCCCACTACTCTCTAGCCTCTTTCTTATGATGTCCTAACGAGCAATATTCTTTTGCATTGTCTTTATCCAATAAAAGCAATGCATTAGGCTTGATATGGTTCCATCTCTCTGCCTCTTGTACCAAATAGACCTCTACTCCCAGTTCCAGAAGCTTCAGAAACGTTTTGTACCCTAGCTCTTTGACATAGATCCTATCGATGTTCAATGTGTTGAAATACTCAAAAAACTGTGGTGATTTTGACGTTTTATGGGGGTTTTCCTGTACAAAGATCTGTCCCTCATCAAGAAAAGCAAAGGAGTGTGCTTTTCTGAAACGTCCGGAGATGGTTCTTTTATCTTCTTCTACTGGGATAAGTGTCATTAGCTGTCTAACTTCAATACAGCCATGAATGCCTCTTGGGGTACTTCCACAGAGCCTATGGATTTCATACGTTTTTTCCCGGCTTTTTGTTTCTCTAAAAGCTTTCTTTTACGTGTGATATCTCCACCATAACATTTTGCCGTCACATTTTTACCCATGGATTTCACATTGGAACGGGCGATGATATTGTTTCCGATACTCGCCTGGATAGCTACTTCAAAAAGTTGTCTTGGGATAAGCTCTTTGAGCTGTGCAACAAAGGCAAGTCCTCTATTACGTGCTTTCTCTTCAGGCACGATGATGGAGAGTGAATCCACTATATCTCCCGCTACACGTATATCAAGTTTTACAAGGTTCCCCTCTCTAAACCCGATAGGTTCATAATCAAAACTCGCATATCCTTTGGTGATAGACTTAAGTTTATCATAAAAGTCCATGACGATCTCATTCATTGGAATATCATACTCCATAAGTACACGTGTTTCGTTCAAATAATCCATCTTGACCTGGATACCACGACGGTCATTCAGCAGTTTAATAAGATTACCTACATACTCCTGAGGTGTGAGTATCGTCGCTTTCACATACGGTTCATAGATCTTGTCTATCTTCTGCGGTTCAGGCAGTTCACTTGGATTTTGTATCTCAAGTTCCGTACCGTTTGTTTGTTTGACCTTATAGACAACCGTAGGTGCAGTCGCGATGAGTTCCAAATTAAATTCACGTTCCAAACGCTCTTTCACCACTTCCATGTGCAACATCCCCAGGAAACCTGTTCTAAACCCAGAACCCAGTGCCATAGAACTCTCCGGTTCAAAGCTCAAAGAGGAATCGTTGAGTTTAAGTTTGTTCAGTGCATCACGAAGGTCTTCAAATTTATCAGTTTCTATAGGGTAGATACCAGCAAATACAAATGGTTTGGCCGGTTCAAAACCTCCAATGGCTTCAGCTGTAGGATTTTTGGCATCCGTAATAGTATCACCAACCTGTAGGCCTTCAACGGTTTTAAGTCCGGTGACAACAATCCCTACTTCACCCGTACGGATCTCATCTGTTTTGATAGGTGCGATAGGGTTAGGATACATCATATCAAGTACTTGATGCTCCTCTTTTGTTCCCATGATCTTGATATTTTGTCTCTTTTTGATACTTCCTTCAAAGACACGTACCAGTGCCAATGCACCCAGATAATTATCAAACCAGCTGTCGTAAATAAGCGCTTTAGCCGGTGCATTCTCATCACCTTGTGGTGCCGGGACACGATCTACGATAGCGTCTATAAGATCTTTCACACCCACACCGGTCTTGGCTGACACAAGATTATGCTCAGTCGCATCGATACCTATCGCCTCTTCCAATTCAGTGAGTACCCTGTCAGGATCGGCTGCTGGAAGATCGATCTTGTTTACAACCGGTAAAAGTTCAAGATCATTTTCGATCGCGATATAAACATTGGCAATCGTCTGTGCTTCCACACCCTGCGCAGCATCCACGATCAGCAGTGCACCTTCACATGATGCCAAAGAGCGGCTGACTTCGTAAGAGAAGTCCACATGGCCCGGAGTGTCTATGAGGTTCAGGATATAATGCTCTCCGTCTTTTACATAGTCAAGACGTACAGATTGTGCCTTAATGGTAATACCACGTTCTTTTTCTATATCCATTGTATCCATCACTTGAGCAGACATCTGTCTGTCTGAAACCGCTCCACATTCCTGTATGATCCGGTCTGCAAGTGTTGACTTTCCATGGTCAATATGTGCGATAATGGAAAAATTACGTATATTTTTCTGTGGTACTGCCTTAGCCATTCAATTCCTTGTATTCTTACTTACTAGTTTGTTTCAAACAGAGAGTTGACACTCTCATTGTTATGTACTCTTCTGATGACTTCACCCAACATAGAGGCTGTTGAAAGCATTTTTATCTTTGTAGACGGTTTTGCCATAGGGATCGTATTGGCAACCACAAGTTCGTCAAGCTCTCCCTCTTCGATACGCTCATAGGCAGGACCTGAAAGTACCGGGTGTGTACAACATGCCATGACCGAAGTCGCCCCGAGTTTTTTAA